>NZ_JBHVKN010000033.1:5811-38284 GCF_042798075.1 Nocardioides sp. NPDC057772 | reverse complement strand
GAGTGGGCATCTGAGTGCCCACTCGGCCGACCGGGGTGACGCCTCGGCGGGTCAGACCTTCAGGGTGAGGCCGTCGCCGTCGCGGTCGACGGTGACCTGGCCACCGTCGGAGACCTCGCCACCGATGAGCATCCTCGCCAGCGGGTCGCCGATGGCGGACTGGATGAGGCGGCGGAGGGGGCGGGCGCCGTACGCCGGGTCGTAGCCGGTCTCGGCGAGCCACTCCCGAGCCTCCGTGGTGACGGAGATCGAGATGCGGCGGGCGGCGAGGCGCTTCTCCAGGAGACCCAGCTGGATGTCGACGATCTTGGTGAGGTCGGCCAGGGAGAGGGCATCGAACATGACGACCTCGTCGAGGCGGTTGAGGAACTCGGGCTTGAACGATCCCCGGACCACCGCCATGACGGACTCGCGCTTCGCGTGCTCGTCCAACACCGGGTCGACCAGGAAGTTCGAGCCGAGGTTGGAGGTGAGGATGAGGAGCGTGTTGCGGAAGTCGACCGTGCGGCCCTGACCGTCGGTCAGGCGACCGTCGTCGAGCACCTGCAGCAGGATGTCGAAGACCTCGGGGTGAGCCTTCTCGACCTCGTCGAGCAGCACCACCGAGTAGGGCCGACGGCGCACCGCCTCGGTCAGCTGACCACCCTCGTCGTAGCCGACGTAGCCCGGAGGCGCGCCGACCAGGCGGGCGACCGAGTGCTTCTCGGAGTACTCGGACATGTCGATGCGTACGATCGCGCGCTCGTCGTCGAAGAGGAAGTCGGCCAGCGACTTGGCGAGCTCGGTCTTACCGGTGCCGGTCGGACCCAGGAACAGGAACGAGCCGGTGGGACGGTTGGGGTCGGCGATGCCAGCGCGAGAGCGTCGCACCGCGTCGGCGACCGCGGTGACCGCAGACTTCTGCCCGATCAGCCGCCGGCCGATGACGGACTCCATCTCGAGCAGCTTGGCCTGCTCGCCCTGGAGCATCTTGCCGGTCGGGATGCCGGTCCACGCCTCGACCACCTCGGCGATCTGCTCGGCGGCGACCTCCTCGCCGACCAGCCGATCGGTGACCTCGTCCTCGACGGCGGCCGCCTCGGCGATCTGGGCCTCGAGCACCGGGATCTTGCCGTAGAGGATCTCGGACGCCTCGCCCAGAGACCCTTCACGCTGCAGCCGCTCGGCCTCGATGCGGAGCGCGTCGAGCTGCTTGCGCAGGGCGCCCTCGCCCTCGAGCGAGGCCTTCTCCCGCTCCCAGCGAGCCTCCAGCTCGCGCAGCTCCTCCTCCTTGTCGGCGAGCTCCTTGCGCAGCGCCGCGTGGCGCTCCAGAGATGCGTCGTCGGACTCCTTGGAGAGCGCGAACTCCTCCATCTTCAGCCGGTCGACGGCGCGGCGGAGCTGGTCGATCTCCTCGGGAGACGACTCGATCTCCATCCGCAGCCGGGACGCGGCCTCGTCGATGAGGTCGATCGCCTTGTCGGGCAGCTGCCGGCCGGTGATGTAGCGATCGGACAGGGTCGCGGCGGCCACCAGCGCGGCATCGGTGATGCGGACACCGTGGTGGGCCTCGTACTTCTCCTGGATGCCGCGCAGGATCTGCACGGTGTCCTCCACCGACGGCTCACCGACGAAGACCTGCTGGAAGCGGCGCTCCAGGGCCGGGTCCTTCTCGATGCGCTCGCGGTATTCGTCGAGCGTGGTCGCACCGATCATGTGCAGCTCACCGCGCGCCAGCATCGGCTTGAGCATGTTGCCGGCGTCCATCGCGGAGTCGCCGCCGGCGCCCGCGCCGACGACGGTGTGGAGCTCGTCGATGAAGGTGATGACCTGACCCTCGGCGGCCTTGATCTCCTCCAGGACGGCCTTGAGCCGCTCCTCGAACTGACCGCGGTACTGGGCACCTGCGACCATCGCCGCCAGGTCGAGGCTCAGCACCCGACGACCCTTCAGGGAATCGGGTACGTCACCGGCGATGATCCGCTGGGCCAGCCCCTCGACGACGGCCGTCTTGCCGACGCCAGGCTCGCCGATGAGGACCGGGTTGTTCTTGGTGCGTCGGCTCAGGACCTGGATGACCCGGCGGATCTCGGCGTCACGGCCGATGACCGGGTCGAGCTTGCCCTTCTCCGCGGCCTCGGTGAGGTCCTGGGAGTACTTCTCGAGCGCCTCGTAGGAGTCCTCGGCGTCCTGGCTCGTCACCCGACGGTTGCCGCGGACGGCCTTCAGCGACTCGCGCAGGCCCTTCTCGGTGAGCCCCGCGGCCTTGAGCACCTTCTGCGCCGACGACTCGACCGTGGCCAGCGAGATCAGCAGGTGCTCGGTGGCGGCGTAGTCGTCCTTGAGGGACGTGGCCAGCGTGATCGCCCCCGCCAGGACGCGGGTCAGCGCCCCCGAGGCGGCGGGCTGCTGCACCGTCGACCCGCTGGCGCGCGGGAGCCCGGCGAGCTCGGCAGCGGCCGCTCGCGACAGCTCCTCGGCATCCACGCCGGACTTGGTGACCATCGACGTCGCGGTGCCCTCGTCCTGCAGCAGCGCGACGAGCAGGTGGATCGGCTCGGTCGTGGTGTTGCCCGCCGTCGTGGCGGAGAGCTGCGCGGCCTCGATCGCCTCGCGAGCCTTGGTGGTGAACTTGTCTGCCGAAAACTGGCTCATCTGTCTCTGCACTCCTCCTGGGGACGCGCCTCGAGTCTGTCGCGAGTGCCCTTCACCCGCATCTATCACAACACAACAAAAGTTGAGTCTGTTCCACTCAACTTTCACTATTTTCCATGTCTGGGCAGCGATCCCGGCGATCGGGCACACCCGCCGCCCACGTAGAGGAAACGGCCGCAGCGGTTCGAGCTGCGGCGGCGACCGATCCCACCGAGTCGGCGCAACTGCCCCACATAAAACCGCCGAGTCGGCGCGACTGTCTCAGGCGTGGATGACTCGGCCCGCCTCAGCGGGACAGACGCGCCGAGTCGGCGCGAAATCCTGGGACAGACGCGCCGAGTCGGGGATCAGAAGAGGTCGAGAGCCGTGACCTTCCACTCGCCGTCGACCTTGGCGGCCTCGACGGCGATCTGGGCTGCGGAGACGGACGACTCCTTGTCGGTGGAGCGCTGCGAGGCCTGGTCGAGGAAGACCAGCAGCGACGCCGAGTCAGCGTCGAGGGACTTGACCGCGGCGACCTGGATCTCGGCGGTGAGCACGAGCTGCTGACCGGGCGCCTTCTCCTGGAGCTGCTTGAAGAGGAGGTCGTACTCCTTACGGGCGTCGCCGGCCAGGAACTCGTCGGCGGCCGCAGCCGTCGGCCCAGGGTCGGCGAAGTTGTAGGAGAAGACCTGGAGCAGGCCGGTGGAGACGGCCGACTGCACCTCGGTGGTGGCCTCGGCGTCCACGACGGCCCGGTTGCCGACGTGGTCGGTCCTCCGCTCCCGGTCGGCCTGCCAGAACGCTCCGAGCCCGACGATGAGGGCGAGCGCGGCGAGGAAGGGCGCCCATCGGCGTACGAGAAGGCTCATGACATGTTCACCGCCACCTGCTCGAGGCTCTCCAGGAGCCAGTCGTCGCCGACCTTGACCAGGTCGGCCGCGAAGCGGTTCCGCTTGACGGTCGGCTCCGCGTCCTCACCCGAGGCAGAGCCGTCGCGCACCGTGATCTCGACCGCCGCGATCACCGTCGCGGTGTCGTCGTCGAGCTCGGTCACGGCGGCGTCCATCACCGAGCCGGTCGAGATCTTCTCCTGCTCGGCGAGGACCTTGCGGTCCTCGTCGGAGACGCTGGTCAGCTGGTCGTGCAGGGTGCCGGTGGTGACCGCGGCCCACCCCTTCAGCCCCTCGTCGACCTTTCGGTAGTCGAGCGAGTTGAGGGTCTCGATGTGGCTGGTCGCGACGATGAGCACCCGGTCGCGGCGGGCGGCCTCGTCGACCATCTCCTGGTCGTGGCCGCTCGCCCGCCACCAGGTGATCAGGCCGGCCGCCAGTACGCCCAGGGCCACCAGCGGGAGCGCCCAGGTGAGCACCCGGTCGCGCCTCGACGGCGGATCGGGTGCGTCCTTCGTGACCACCGAGGCCTCCGTCCGGGTCGCCATTCGTCGTTCCGTCGTCGTGCTCATCGCTCCCCCATCAGTCCGGCGAGCGTGGTGGGGACGCTAACCGTCCCCGGCTCGGCTGTCTCGGTGTTCGTGGTTTTCGGCCGGGGTACGGCAGTGCAGCCGGCCGCGGTGTTGAACGGCTTGCCCACGCTGTCGTCGGTGCCGGCACGCAGCTCGGTGCCCTCGTAGCCGGCGACGCAGGCGGTCGGGTTGAAGAACGACGGCATCAGGCTCAGCCGCGGCCCGTTGGAGGTGTTGATCGCCCAACCGATGCTGACCGCCTCCGGCACGGTCACGAAGGTCGACTCGAGCGCGGCGGCGTTGGTCCCGAAGAGCTGGGCCGGGGTGACCAGGTTGCTCATCAGGATCCCCAGCGGCTGCCCGACGTCCTTGACCAGCAGCGAGATCTCGGTGGCCGCGCCCGGCGCGGCCCCGATCAGGTCGCGCAGATCCTGGTCGGAGTCGGCGAGGGTCGCGGAGAACAGGGCGAGGTCGTTGCTCCACGCCTTGATGCTGGTCGCCGACTCCTCCTGGGTGGCGAGCACCTGGTCGGAGTTGCGGATCAGGCTCGCCGAGACCAGGAAGTTGCGGTCGGCCTCCTTCTGGAACGACAGCGAGGTGTCGACCAGCTTCCGCAGGTCGGAGCCGGCGCCCCGGGACAGCAGGTAGGACTCGTCGATCGTCGTCACCAGGGCGTCCTCCGGCACCGAGGCGACGAAGTCACGGCCGGTCTCGATGACCTGGGAGGCGTCGTACGGCAGCGCCTCCTCGCCGGCCGAGAGCCGGTCGCCGTCGGAGAGCCGGTCCTTCCCGACGGCGCCGCCGCGCAGGTCCAGGTACTGCTCGCCGATGGCCGACCGGTTGGCGACCTTCACGCTCACGTCCTTCGGGATGGCGGGTGCGTCGCCCTCGATCTCCAGCACGGCACGTACGCCGTCGGCCCCTGCCTCCAGGGACGTCACCTCACCCACGGGCACCCCGCGGTAGGTCACCTCCGAGTTGACGAAGAGGCCGCCGCCCTCAGGCAGCGAGACGTCGACGCGATAGGGCTCGTCGAGCAGGTCCAACCCGACGTAGCGGGCCCCGACATAGCTCGTGCCCACGAGGGCGAGGGCGACGAAGAGCCCGAGCTTGACGCGTACGCCTCCGGTCAGCCGTTGCATCATTCGCTCCCTTCCACGGAGCCGGTGCCGGCGTCGGACGCCGTGTCTTCGGGCGAGGTCTCAGAGGTCGCCGATCCTGACTCCGACGGCTCGGTCGGCGACTCCGACGGCGAACCCGACGGATCGGAGGGGGACGACGGCGAGGTCGACCCGGACTCCGACGGCTCCGAGGAGGACGAGCCACCGTCGGACGGCAGGATCGACTCACCCGGGATCGCCGGCGAGGACGAGCCCGGCACCGGCGAGGTGGTCGACGGCAACAGCCCCGGCGGTGCGCCCGACGCCCCGGGCCGGGAGATGACCGAGCCGCCGGACCCGCCCTCGACCGCAGGCTGCAGCCACTCGCAACCCTTGGACTGACAGCCCGCGGGAGTGCGGAAGTTCGTGACCATGAACAGGTTCAGGTAGTCGCCGCGGATCGCGTTCAGCACCTCGTCGGGGAACGGGTACGTGAAGAGGATCTCGAGCGCGTAGGGCAGGTCGGAGCCGGCCTTGGCGAGCTGGTCGAGGATCGGGTCGAGCAGCTTCAGGTCGGCGACGATGTCGTCCTGGGCCTCGTCGAGGGTGCGGATGGTGACCTTGGACAGCTTGTCGAGCGCCTCCAGCATGGCGACCAGCTGCGGCCGCTGCTCGACGAGCACCTGCATCCCGGGCGAGAGCCCCTCCAGCGCGTTCGCGATCTTCGTCTTGTCCTTCTCCAGGGTGACCGCCAGCCGGTTGAGCGACTCGATCGCGGAGGTGATCGACTCCGAGCGTGCGTCCAGGACCGAGACGAACCGGTCCATCTCCTTCAGGAAGGCCCGGATCTCCTCCGGACGACCGTCGGAGATCTTCTGCATCTCGCGGGAGATCTCCTGGAACTGCGCGATCCCGCCGCTGTTGAGCACCATCGACAGCGCCCCGAGGACCTCCTCGACCTGCGCGGCCGCCTCGGTGTCGCCCCTCCCGAGGACCGCACCATCACCCAAGGGCGCGCCCGCGACCGGCGTGGCGGGGCGGATCAGCGCGACGTACTTCTCTCCGAGCAGCGAGGTCTGCTGCAGCCGGGCCGTGGTGCCGGCGGGAAGCTCGACGTCGTCCCTGACCACCAGCGACACCCGCGCGCTGCGGCCGTCCTCGGCCAGCCGGATCTTGGCGACCCGACCCACCGCGACGTTGTCGACCTTGACGCTGGACTGAGGAACCAGATCGAGTACGTCGCTGAACTCCGCGCTCAGCGTGATGGGGTCCTCCCCCACGTCGGCACCGCCGGGCAGCGGAGCCTCGTAGACGCCGCCGCTGACCGCACCGAGACCGCAGCCGGAGAGCGTCAGGGCAGCCGCGGCGAGCACCGCCACGAGTGGCTTCGACAGAGACGACATCACTGCTCCTCTCCGACACCCGAACCGACACCCGAACCGACACCCGGCAGCAGCACCGGTGGCGCGTCCTCGGAGGTCTGGCCGCTGAGGCCGTCGCCGGACCACACGCTCAGCTCGTTGAGGTTGGTGCGGCCGACGAGGCTGTTGGTCGCCGGGTCGTAGGCGTTGACGTACTTCTGCAGCACCAGCGGGATCGTGGCGACCGCCTCCTCGAGCGACTCGTTCTGGTCGACGAGCACCTGGGTCGGCCCCTGCAGGTTCTCGACGCTGGTGCGCATCTCGGCGCGGTTGTCCTTGATGAACGACTCGAGCAGCGCGAGCGCCTCGCCGAGGTTGCCGACCGCAGAGGCCAGGTCGTCACGGTCCTCGGCGAGATACTCGGTGACCTGCGCGAACCGACGGTTGGCGTCCTCGACCCCGTCGTCGTGCGCGAGCAGGGTCTTGTTGAAGGTGTCGAGGTTCTCGACGGTGGCGAAGAAGTCCTGGTCGACATCGGCCAGGGTCGCCGACGCGTCGGCGCCCTCGCGGATCACCTGGTTGATGTCGGAGCCCTGCCCGTCGAGGTTGGCGGCCATCACCTCCAGGAACCGTGACAGCGCGCCGTGCTTGTTGGCGCCGTTCGGACCGAGCTGCTCGCCGGCCTCGGTCAACGAGGCGTAGAGGTCGTCGATCTCGACCGGCACGGCGGTCTCCTCGATGACGGTGCCGTCGCGGAGCTCGGGGCCGTCGACGTACGGCTCGGTGAGCTGCACGAAGCGGTCCGAGACCAGCGTCGGAGCCACGATCACGGCCTCGGTGTCGGCCGCGGCGGTCTGGCCCGGGTCGAGCCTCATCGAGACCTTCACGTGCTCGCCGGCCGGGGTCACCTCGGTCACCTCGCCCACCGGAACCCCGAGAATCTGCACGTCGGAGCCCGGATAGAGCCCCACGGAGGCCTCGAAGAGGGCCGAGAAGGTGGTCCCGCGACCCCCCTCCCGGATCCCGTACGCAGCACCCCACCCGATCGCCCCGACGACGGCGACCAGGAGCGCCCCGGCGATGAGCCGTCTCATTTCGTCCCTCCCGGTCGGCAGTCGCGCTCGACGTCGCTGTCGAGCACCGGCGCGTTGTTCTCGTCGAAGAGGCCGCAGCCGTAGACGTCGATCCACGGGCCGTTGCTCATCGAGGCGCCGATCACCCGGTAGTAGGCGCCGATCTGGGAGAGCGCCTTGTCGAGGTGGTCCTGGTTGCGTCGCAGGATCTCGGAGACCTGGTCGAGCTTCTCGAGCGCCGGCTGGAGCCGCTTCTGGTTGTCCTCGACCAGGCCGGAGACCTGCTTGGCGAGGTCGTCGGTATAGGTGAGCATCTGGTGGATCGCCCGCCGACGGGCCGCGAGCTCCTCGAGCAGCTTGTCGCCGTCCTCGATCAGGAGCCCGATCTCCTGGTTGCGCTCGGCGAGGGTGTCGGTGACCTCGGTCGTGGTCCGCAGCAGCTCGGCCAGCTCTTGGTCTCGCGAGGAGATCGTGCGGGAGAGCCGGGTCAGGCCGGAGACCATGCCGCGTACGTCCTCGGGGGTGTCCGCGAACACCTCCGACAGCGCGTCCATCGACTCCTCGACCTGAGCCATGTCGATCTCGTCGACCGTCGAGGACAGGTCGGAGAACGCGGCGTTGACGTCGTAGGGGGTGGTGGTCCGGGAGACCGGGATCGGCTCGCGGAGGCGGCCCGGGCCGCCCGGGTCCAGGGCGAGGAACTTGCGCCCCAGCAATGTCTTCACCTTGATCGACGCGGTCGTCTGCGACCCGAGCGTGACGTCCTTCGCGCGGAACCGGACCAGCACCTTGTCGCCGTCGAGCTCGAGCGAGGACACCTCGCCGACCTTCACCCCGGCGACCCGCGCCTCGTCACCGGGACGTATCCCGGCGGCCTCGGCGAAGTAGGCCTCGTAGGTGTCGCCACCGCCGATGACGGGCAGGTCCTCGGCGTAGAAGGTGGCGAAGAAGACGCCGGTCATGGCCAGGATCCCGACGACGGCGATCACGACCTTGTTGCGTTCGGCGAACGCCTTCGGATAGCGGGCCATCATCGGCACCTTCCTGCCGGGGCGTCCACGCCGAGGTCGCCGTAGTAGCCCTCGGGTTTCGGGATCCGCCCGTCGATGGAGCAGATGTAGAAGTTGAGCCAGCCGCCGTAGGTGGCCAGCCGGCCGATCTCGTCGGTCTTCTGCGGCATGGTGGTGAGGAACTCGGTCAGGACCTTGTCGTTCTCGGCGAGGTTCTCCGAGACGTCGCCGAGGGAGTCGATCGAGTCGCGCAGCGGCTCGCGGCCCTCCTGCAGCAGCCCGGTGACGCTCTGCGAGAGCGACCCCATCCCCTCGATGGTCGAGCCGAGCGTCTCCCGGTCGGCCGCCAGACCGGAGACCAGCCGCTGCAGCGTCACCAGGGTCGTGTCGAGCAGGCCGGTGCGCTGGCTGACCACCTCGAGGACCGAGTTGAGGTTGGTGATCAGGTCGCCGATCACCTGGTCCCGGTCGGCGAGGGTCGAGGTCAGCGAGGCCGTCGAGGAGAGCAGCGACTCGACCGTCGCGCCCTCGCCCTGGAAGACCGCGATGATCTGGGCGCTGAGGTTGTTGACGTCCTCGGGGTCGAGGAACTTGAACAGCGGCTGGAAGCCGTTGAACAGCATCGTCAGATCCAGGGCCGGCTCGGTCTCGTCGAGCGAGAACGTGTAGCCGGGCTTCAGCGCAGTGCCACCGGGAGCGCCCGGCTCCAGCGCGATGTAGCGCTGGCCGATCAGGTTGCGGAACCGGAGCTCCGCCCGGGTGCCCTCGACCATCGGCGCCGACTCGGCCGCGGTGAAGACGACCTCGGCGGTGTCGTCGTTGCGCAGCCCGATGGACTGGACGGTGCCGATCTTCACTCCCGCCATCCGCACGTCGTCGCCCTTGTTGAGGCTGGTCACGTCGGTGAAGAGCGCCGTGAACGTACGCCCCGACGAGGTCGATCCGTTGGAGATCGTCGTCGCCAGCGCGGCCATCGCCAGAACGGTCACCAGCGCGAAGACCACCGACTTGGTGAGCGTCACCGCGATCGAACCGCCAACACCTGCCCTCATCGCACGATCACCTCCGTGCCTCGCAGGGTCGGGCCGAGCAACAGGCTCGACCAGGTCGGGTACTCATCAGGTGCCATGCCTTCCGCTGGTGCCATCACCTCGGCGATCAGCTGGTTCTCGCCCTCGGAGTTCTGCTCCCCCAGGCCCGTCGTCGCACCGAAGGCGCGCACCCGGTCCGTCGGCGGTGCCTCGATCCGCTCGGCCGTGTCGGCCGTCCCTGCCGTCCCGGTGACGGCCGGCTGGCTGCCGGTCTGGCCGGTGACGTACGGGCATCGGGGGCCGCCGGTGCGCAGCTTCGGGGTGTAGCCGGCGGGATAGGGCTGCCGGATGTCGGAGACGCTGACCAGCGCGTGGAAGCCGGGCTCGTCGGTGCCCTTGCCGAGGTTCTTCGCCATCACCGGCGCGTAGTCGCGCAGGGCGCTGAACAGGCACGGGAAGGAGGAGGCGTACGGGCTGACCGCGCGGAGCGCGTCGCGCGAGGTGTCGGAGAGCACCACGATCGTTTCCCGGTTGCGCTCGAGCCAGCGGTCGGTGTCGGCCGCCGTGGTGGTCACCGACCGGAACGTCTCGGCGAGCTGTCGCTGCTGGTCGACCAGGGTCTCGGCGGTCACCGTCATGGTGTCGAGGGCCTCGAGCAGGTCAGGCGCGGCCTCCTCGTAGTGACCCGCGACCCGGCCGAGCGCGGCCAGGTCGTCGGCCATCTGCGGCACCAGCGGGTTGAGCTTCTTCAGGTAGGCCGCCCAGGCCGAGAAGACCTCGCCGATGTCGTCGCCGTTGTCACGAAGCATCGTGGCCAGCTCGCTCAAAGTCGCGTTGAGCTTGTGCGGCTGGATCGCCTTCAGCACCGGGAGCAGCTCGTCGAGCACCTGCTCCAGCTCGATCGCCTCGTCGGAGCGGTCCTGCTCGATGACGGCGCCGGCCTCGAGCTCCGGTCCCGACCCCGGCTGGAGGGCCACGTAGCGCTCCCCGAAGAGCGTCTTGGGCAGCAGCCTCGCCGTGGTGTCGGTCGAGAGATCGGAGAGCACCTCCGGCTCCAGCGCCAGGGTCAGCTCGGCGCCGCCCTCGCGGGCCGAGACCGTGCGGACCGTGCCGACCGGCACCCCACGCAGCTTGACGTCGGACCCTTCCTGGAGCGCGTTGCCCAGGGTGCCGGTGGTCAGCGTGACCTCGGAGCGGTCCACGAACGTCTGGTCGTAAGCGAGCCAGGCCCCGAGCGCCACCGCCGCGACCACGGCCAGGTAGCACAGGCCGAGGAAAGCGTCGCGAAGCCGTGAGAGCGTCATCCCGCGATCCTCACCGTCGTGGTCGCGCCCCACATCGCCATCGAGAGCGCCAGGTCGAGCAGCGCGACGACCACGATGGTCCGCCGCACCGAGCGCCCGACCGCGATCCCGACCCCGGACGGCCCACCGCTCGCGTAGAAGCCCAGCCGGCAGTGGATCAGGATGATCAGGATCGAGAAGATCAGCACCTTCCCGAAGCTCAGCAGGATGTCGATGGGCGGCAGGAAGAGCTGGAAGTAGTGGTCGTACGTCCCCGCCGACTGCCCATGGAAGTAGACCGTCACGATCCGCGAGCCCGCATACGACGTCAGCAGTCCGACGACGTAGAGCGGGATGATCGCCACGAAGCCGGCGACGACGCGGGTCGAGACCAGGTAGGGGATCGTGCCGAGGCCCATGACCTTGACCGCGTCGATCTCCTCGTTGATTCGCATCGCGCCGAGCTGAGCGGTGAACCCGGCGCCGACGGTCGCGCTCATGGCCAGCGCGGCGACCAGCGGCGCGATCTCGCGGGTGTTGAAGTAGGCGGAGATGAACCCGTTGAGCGTCGAGGTGCCGATCTGGTCGAGTGCTGCGTACCCCTGCATGCCGACGACCGTGCCGACGAAGATGCTCATCCCCGTCATCACCCCGATCGTGCCGCCGATGACGGCGAGCGCGCCGGTGCCGAAGGAGACCTCGGAGAGGATCCGGAGGATCTCGCGCGGGTAGTGCCGGATCGCCGACGGGATCCCGAGCAGCACCTTGCCGTAGAACCGGATGTCCTTCCCGGTCCGCACCAGCCCGTCCAGCGAGCGGTCGAGCCGCGACCGCTTCTTGACCACGTCCACGGTCGCCATCTCAGGCCCCCTTCCCGGGGACGAGCTCGAGGTAGAGCGTCGTGATCACGAAGTTGACGAAGAAGAGGAGCAGGAAGGTGACGACGACCGACTGGTTGACCGCCTCCCCCACCCCCTTCGGTCCGGGCTTGGTGTTGAGCCCCTGGTGAGCGGCGACGAGGCCGGCGATGAGCCCGAAGAGCACCGCCTTGAGCTCGCCCACCCACAGGTCGGAGAGCTGGGCGAGGGCGGTGAAGGAGGAGAGGTACGCCCCGGGTGTCCCGCCCTGGATGATGACGTTGAAGAAGTAGCCGCCGAGGACGCCGACCACGCTGACCAGCCCGTTGAGCAGCACGGCCGCGAGCACGCAGGCGAGCACACGTGGCACCACCAGCGCCTGCACCGGATCGACCGCGATCACCCGCATCGCGTCGATCTCGTCGCGGATCGTCCGGGACCCGAGGTCGGCGCAGATCGCCGCACCGCCGGCTCCGGCGATGACCAGCGAGGTCACGATCGGCGCCGCCTGTTGCACGACCGCCAGCACGGAGGCGGCCCCGGTGAACGACTGCGCCCCGATCTGCACGGTCAGCGTGCCGAGCTGCAGCGCGATCACCGCGCCGAACGGGATCGCGACGAGCATCGCCGGGATCCAGGAGACCGAGGTGACGAACCAGAACTGGTCGAGCAGCTCGCGGGCCGCGAACGGCCTCCGGAAGGCGGCTCGGAACGTGTCCAGCCCCAGCGCGAAGAGCGCGCCGACCTGATCCAGGGCCCGGCTGACCGGGTCCTTGACCTTCGGTCTGGGGGCTCGGTCAACGTCGTCGTCATCGGCGGTGTAGAGCGTCGCCGCCCCGCTCGCCACCCGCGCGGTGTGCCGCTCGACCGCCGCCCGTGGGGCGCCGTTGGCGGGCGCCAGCTGGCGCGGCAGCACCTCGATGGCGCGGGCGCCGGCACGTACGGTCGCGACGCCGGCGGTCGGGTAGTAGGCCTCGCCCTCGACGTAGTCGTCGTTGACGCCGTGGTCGGTCTCCTCGCTCATCCCGATCGGCCCGATCGGGTCGCCGCTCATGAACTGGGAGACGACCGGGTGGTCGGTGAGCAGGAACTCCTCGCGCGGGCCGTACATCACCAGGCGCCGGCGGTAGAGCATGCCGAGGTTGTCCGGCAGCGTACGTGCCAGCTCGATGTTGTGGGTGACCACCAGCATCGTGGCGTCGGTGGCCGCGTTGACGTCGACGAGGAGCTGGGCGAGATTGGCCGTACGCACCGGGTCGAGCCCCGAGTCGGGCTCGTCGCACAGGATGATCGAGGGCTCGGTGACCAGCGATCTGGCCAGGCCGGCCCGCTTGCGCATCCCGCCGGAGATCTCCCCCGGCAGCTTGTGCTCCTGACCGAGCAGCCCGACCAGGTCGAGCTTGTCGTTGGTGATCTGCCGGATCTCCGACTCGCGCTTCTTCGTGTGCGCGCGCAGCGGGAAGGCGACATTGTCGAAGACGCTCATCGACCCGAAGAGCGCGCCGTCCTGGAAGAGTACGCCGAACCGCCTGCGCAGCTCCTGCCGCTGCGACTCGCGCGCCTTGACCATGTCGACCCCGTCGACCAGGCAGACCCCGGCCTCCGGACGCAGCAGCCCCATCAGCGACTTCAGGAACACCGACTTCCCGGTGCCCGACGGCCCGAGCAGCGCGGTGATCTCCCCCTGGGGCAGCGTGAGGGTCACGTCGCTCCAGATGTTCTGAGACCCGAAGCTCTTGGTGAGCCCGGTGACCTCCACGGTTCCGCCCATCGCGGGACCTCCTGATCTGCCGTTGTGGGGTGTGCTTCCGATCGGACAGTACGTGTGGCTCACGTCACAACGGCAGGGGAAATCGAGGCGTCCGGAAAATGAGTGCCGTCCTTTGTCATGCGCGTGACAAATTGCCCGCGCAACGCTCAGCCGCAGCGCTCGAGCTCGACCCAGTCGGGGGCGTTGCTGTCGCCGGCGCCGAGGGCAAAGAGGAGCAAGGTGACGAACTCAGGATCCTGGAGCCGGCTGCCGAAGGCGGCCCGCAACCGGAGCTTGTGGTTGCGGACGGTGTGCTCGTGGATCCCGAGCTCCGCGGCCAGTGCCGTGGCATTCGCTCCGGTGAGCAGCCACAGCCGCAGCGTACGCAGCACCGCCCGCCGGTGCTCGTCCTTGAACGCGTCCAGCGGCGCGAGCGCCTCACTCGCCTCCCATCGTGAGAGCGTGGGATCGGCGTTGAGCAGCAGGGCGACGTGGTGGTCGGCGCAGCGCACCACCGGGTCCGCGGGGATCACCCCTGATTCGACGAGGTCTCGGGCGCGCTCGGTCCAGCGGATCGCGGCCGGCACGTCGGCCAGCGGCACCGGCACGGTCACGAACACAGGACCCGTACGCGGCCACCCCCGCATCACCGCACTGACCGCGTCGACGTCGGCTGGGTCGGTGACCACCAGGGCGCGCCGGTCGGCGGTGTCCCACGCGCACCCGCCGGGCAGCTCGACAGGCTGCTCGGCCGAGTCCAGCGGGACGACGGTGTCGACCGAGCAGACCACCACCGCTTTCGGCAGCTGCCAGCCGACGCGCGCACCGAGATCACCGATCACCTCGGCGTCCGCCGCTCCGGCGAGACTGCGGACGAGTCGGCGCCGGATCCAGCACGGATCCGCCTCGCGGTCTCGGATCCCGGCGGCGTACCCGCGGGCGACGTCGTCGAGCAGGATGCCCATGTAGGCGAGGAGCGAGCCGCACAGCGTCCCGCGCACGTCGTCGGGGACCAGTCCCTCGGCCTCGTGACGGATCGCCTCGGCCGCTCGGTGGGTGGCCACGTCGAACGCTGCCCTGAACCCGTCGAGGCTCCGTTCGGCCAGCGCCTCTCCCCTGCCCATCGCGAAGTACATCACCGACACCGTCTCCGGATCGGACGGGATGTTCTCGACCACGTCGGCATAGAGCTCCACGGCACTGGCGACGGCCTTCGTGATCAGGTCCCGACGCCGCTGGGTGGGATGCCGCGAGTAGGCGGCGACCTGACACAGGATCTCGTCGGTGATCTGCGGGACCAGCCCACGGCCGACCCTGCGGATGACTGCGCACTCCGCGGGCGAGACGCGCGGGGCATGGATCTTCTCGGCGAGCTGCCGGGAGGCGCTTCGGCGTGGCAATCGCGGGTGCGGGACACGCGTTCCGGTGGTCGTCATCGGGCTCTGCGTCGGACTCATGGATCTACGACTTCTCCCCTCGATCCCCGGCCCGTGGGAGCACTGTGCTTCGTCAGGCCGGCGTCACTCAGTGACGCTCATCACAGACGACATCGAGCTGATCGGCCAGTGCAGGAAGGCCCGATCAGGACACAAACGCCCCTGAGTTGTCACGCGCGTGACAAATTCGCAGGTCGTCACCGACCACTCGTGGGGATCTCCGGGAGCGGGGGAACCTGTGGCGGCAGGACGTCCATGCGGCACGGGACCGACTCGGGGGTCGACGCACCCGGCGCAGGCGGCAGGTTCTTACCGCCGGGGTTCGGCACCGTGCAACCGAGAACGCCACCCTGATAGGTACGCAACGGGAACCCTTCGCCCGAAACGGTGGCCGTCAGGAGGTTGGAGATGTCGTCGCCGGCAGTGGTGACGCACCCGGAGAACGGGGGCACGTCCACGGTACCTGCGAGGAGGCCGCCCGGGCTGAGGTTGAAGAGGCCTTCGTTCCACAGATCCGGCTGCACGCGCGCAGGCACGTTCTGGCTTCCGTCCCACCCCATAAGGTATCCCTCCCCGGACAGGTCCAAGGCTCCCGACTCTCGTGTCCGACACTCTCCTCGGAACGGCAGTGACACGCCGTCGACCCGCACCGACATCACGCGCGTACTGACCCGGCCCTTGACCGGGCTGTCGGGGACCTCGGTCCCGAACGGGGGAAGCCGGGCGCACGTCAAGGTCTCGAGCTCGATCGGCACGGGGAGGCCGTCAGCTCTCTCCTGCTCCAGGCGTACGGTCGCCTCGACGGGGACCGCGCCGAAGGTGACCGTACGAACGACGATGTCCGGCGTCTGGCCGTAGTTGTAGGCGGACCCGGGCTGAGCGACGAAGTAGATGTTCGCGCCGGCCTTGGTGCACTGCCGGTACTTGGTCGCGTCGAAGTCCTCGATACGGCCCTGGTAGAAGTCGGCGGCCACCGTCATCAGGGGCGTACGCAGCCACTGACGCGCCCGCTCCACGTCGGCGAGCGACGAGTTCGCCGCCCCGGTCCAGGAAGCGTGCCGGAGAGGTAGCTCCTGCTGCTCCGGGGCGGGCAGCCCCGGGTACGGACCCTCTTCCGCCTCGCTCGCCCCCAGACCGAGCATCGCGAAGGCGGTGCCGGCGAGGATGGCCAGCGCCGCCGCACGCTGCAGAGTGTGTCGCATACCGCCAACGTGGCATCGCGGATATGCGGAAGCAACAAGGTCGGCTCGGATACATCGGAACCGGTCCCCGGACTTGTCATGCCCATGACAAGTCTCGGGCCGCCCTCCACATCGGATGTCGCGTACGCGACATCGTGGCGCCCCATTTCGTGGTTTCGGGCAGATGGCCGTCGACAGCCGGATTCGCGACGCGGATGAATGGGCCCCGACAGAGACAACCAGTCTCCATCGCCATGAAAGGACGACCTTCGATGAAGAAGAAGCTTCTCCTTGTAGGTGCGGCAGCCGCCGCCCTCACCCTCGCTGCGCCGGCGATGGCCAGTGCCGCCCCGCCCTACACCGTCGCCGTAGGTGGCAGCACCGCCGCCGGCAACCATGCCTTCAACGCCACCGCTGTCGGTGGCATCACCTTCGCCGTCCCACTGAACGCGATGACCTGCACCTCGGCCGGCGCCAGCGGTTCCATTCACAGCGGCACCGGGAAGAGCGGGCTCGCCCCCGACCATCTCGCGACCATCTCGTCGACGACCTGGAGCGGCTGCACCGAGCAGTTCGGCACCCCGCTGACGGTCACCCACAGCGGCGCCTGGAAGCTCGAGACGAACGACACGTCGGTGACCTCCGCAGCCACCGACCAGGTCGACGGGTGGATCAGCGCCATCAGCGCACGTGTCACCGACTCCACCGGTCTCTGCGACTTCACGGTCACCGGCACCGCCGATGGCCACTTCGACGAGGCGACGCAGCGTCTGGTCGTCGACGAGACGGGCGACGGGTCCCTGAAGGTGACCACGGTCGTCGCCGACTGCCTCGGCTCGATCTCCGTCGGCGATCCGGCTTCGTTCAACGGCACCTACAACGTGTCCGTCCCGAACGGTGCCGTCAACGTCAGCTGAACCCGGCAAGCGAGAGCGGTGCGCCCGAGCGGCGCACCGTTGTCGCGTCTCCCTGTTCCACCATCTTGAAGGAGCCCGTCATGTCTTTCTCGACCCTCATGAAGCGCCGGCCCGGTCTGCTCGCCGTCCCGGCCGCGGCAGCGCTGCTCACCGTTGCCGCGGCCGCACCCGCCCACGCCGCACCGCTCGACATCCTCTACGACGCCAACGGCACCACCGTCGTCGCCTCGACCGGGTCGCAGATCCCGATCGGCCCGGCCGTCCTGGACACGACGCTGGAGACCACGACCGGCGCGTTCACCGGCTCGCTCGCGCTTCCCGGCGCCCACACAGAGTTCAAGGCGGCGGGGTTCATCCCGATGAGCGCCGACGTCAGCTTCGAGGAGGCCGCCCCCACCACCGGCACGCTCTCGCCCCATCCGGAGGGCGGCGGCAGCTATGTCGAGGCCACCTCCTATTACAACGTACGTCTCACCAACATCAAGGTCGTCGGTTTCCCGACCTTCTCCGGGCCGTTCTGCCGCACCGTCGAGCCGGTGGCCATCCCCGTGGCCACGCCCGAGGGCGAGCGGTTCGGGGTCTTCACCGGTGGCCGGCTCACCGGGACCTACTCGATCGGCGACTTCCAGAACTGCGGCCTCAACACCTGGCTGGTCAACGCCCTCGTCCCCGGCGACGGAAACACCATCGAGCTCAACCTCACCAACCCGCGGCGCGGCTGAGCGCTCCCTCCCGAGTCCGCCGGGCGGCCGAACGGCCCCCGGCGGGCTTTGCCCATCCGAGCCACGCAGCGGCACCGGCGTACCGGATTTCGGGGGCATGCAAGGCAAAGACGTGCCATGGTGGTCGATACCTTCTCGGGCATGTTGGACGAAGGAGTTTGACGTGCGACGGAGCACGAGATGACGCAGACCCACCAGTCCCCCGGGCTACCCGGTTCCGCCGTGTGGATGCTGAAGAGCCTCGAGAGCGAGGTGCGGCCGATCGCGCGCAAGATCACCCGCCACCTTCGCGAGGGGCTGCCGGCCGAGACCGAGGGCTTCGAGGAGCTCATCTTCACCGCCGTGCACGGCGCGATGTCGCACTTCATCGACCTCGGCCTCGGACGCTCGGCGCCCTACATCGCGATCGACGACCACTTCCGCAAGGTCGGCTTCAAGGTCGCCGCACTGGGCCAGGACCGGGCCATCGTCGACCAGGGCATCGACATGGCCACCACCGAGCTCTGGGACGAGCTGCGCCGCCGAGCGGTCGAGAACGAGCTCTCCGCCGCGGCGCTGAACGCGCTCAACGAGATGATGACGTCGTACGTCGAGCACCTGACCACGCAGGTCAGCATGGGCTTCGAAGCGGGCACCGAGGCCCGCGACCAGAACAACGACGTCGCCCGCGCGCGGCTGATCGACCGGATGCTGTCCGGCTCCTCGCACGACGAGATCGAGACGCAGGCGGCGCTCGGCGAGTGGCCACTGCCGGAGAAGGTGACGGTGATGGCGGTCGAGCTGCTCGACGCCGACCAGATCTCCGCGGACGCGCTCTCGTCCGTTGCCCTCACCCGCCGGCGCCGGCCGACCCAGGTCGTGATCTGCCCGCCGAGCGCCACCGCCACCGTCACCAAGGAGGTGCGCGCGGCCGCGCCGAAGGCCCGGGTGTCGATCTGCTGGCCGGTGCCGCCTGCCGATGTCCCGGCCGCCTGGCGCTGGGCCAACCGCGCCTTGGCGCTGGTCAACGCACGCGTCATCCCGGCCAAGCCGGTCATCGACTGCCTCGCCTACCGCACCGAGATCTGGCTCCACGCCGAGCCGGTGATGCGTCGCCAGCTCGCCCAGGAGCTGCTCGAACCGCTGCTGGCCGAGTCGGAGAACTCGCGCGAGATCCTCACCGAGACCCTGCTGGTCTGGCTCGAGACGCGGGAGAGCGCACCGGCGATCGCAGCGGTGCTCGGTGTGCATCCGCAGACCGTGCGCTACCGCTGGAAGCGGATCAACGAGCTCTTCGGCGAGTCGCTGCGCGACCCAGAGTTCGTCACCCAGCTCCTGCTGCTGCTCAAGGCGAGCGTGCCGCTGTGGATGGCCGGCGACCAGAGCGACTTCGACCGCTACCAGCAGCAGACGGGCTGACCCGGGATCACACATGGAGATGCTCGTTCTCGTCGCCGGTGCTGTCGCTGCGTACGTCCTGGGGCTGGGGTTTCCTCGCGTCGTCGCCGGCCGGCTCGGGCGCCGGCACGGGATCTCGTCGGTGCCCGGTCCTGCGTGGGCGGTGGCTGCCCGCGTCGACGCGGTGGTGCTCGACCGGTGGGGGACGGTGACCACCGGGCGCCTTGCGGTGACCACCGTCGAACCGCTCGATCCCGACCACCTGCGCAACCTGCGCTGGTTCGCGGGAGCGCTGGAGCACGAGGCCGAGGGACCGCTGGCCCGGGCCGTCGCCAGACTCTCGCCGCGCGGCAAGGTCACCGACTTCAGCGTGGTGCCCGGATCGGGGGTGCGGGGGTCGGTGGACCGGCATCCCGTGCGCGTCGGACGGCCCTCCTGGGTCGGCATGGCCGACCGTGACGACCGCGGCACAGTCCTCGGCGTCGAGCTCGACGGGCGCCCGCTGGGCTATCTCGTGGTCGGCGACGAGCCGCGCGAGGACGCGGGATCGTCGGTGTCGCGGCTGGCGTCGGCCGGGGTGTCGGCGGTGCTGGTCTCCGACGACGGCGCTCGTGAGACCGAGGAGCTGGCCGAGGCCTGCGGGATCGAGCGGTGGCACCCCGAGATCGCCCCCGAGAAGCGGGAGCGGCTGGTCGCCGAGCTGCAGGAGCAGGGCCGCGTGGTCGCCTTCGTCAGCTCGCGGCCCGAGGACGCCGAGGCCCAGGCGGTGGCCGACCTGGCGGTGGCCGACCTGGCGGTGGCCGACCTGGCGGTGGGCGGGAGCTCTGGCGTCACCCTGACGGATCTCGACGTCCGGCGCGTCGCGGTGCTGGTCTCGCTCGCGCGCCGGGTCGTCGCGGCACGTCGCTGGGCCGGACCTGTCGCTCTCGTGCCGGCCGTGGTCGGGGCGGTGCTGACGATCCTGGGCGCCGGCTCGGTGGCGCTCGCGGCCGGGTGCGCGCTGCTCTGTCTGCTGACCGCGGCCGTCGCCGCGACGATCCCGGTGACGAGGGCGGGAAACTTGTCACGTACGTGAGTAGTTTCGGGGATTCTCGGCGCCGATCGCGCACAGCGCGTTGTGGCGGAGCTCACATGATGGCTGGATCGGTGACATCGATCCACCACCCGCCCGACCCGAGGATGTGACCGAGGATGACCCCACGACCCGGTCTGCTGCTCAAGGCAGCGGCGCTGCCCGTCGCCGCCGCCACCGCCGCCTGGACGATCCATGCGATCCAGGAGGGTCGGCCGGTCGACGCCACGGCCAGCGTGCGCCAGGTGCCGGTCGAGGTGCCGGCCCAGGAGCTGCTGCCGCCGGTGAGCGTCTCTGCGGTCAAGCCCGTCCCCAAGGCCGTCCCCACGCTCACGGCCGAGCCCGCCGGGTTCGCCGCCGAGGCCGCGGCCGGCGTCATCCCCGAGATCGCGCTCTCCGCCTACCAGCGCGCCGCGACCGTGCTCGCCGACGCCGATCCCGGCTGCCGGCTCGACTGGTCGCTGATCGCCGCCATCGGGCGGGTCGAGTCCGACCACGGCCGGGCCGGCGGTAACACGCTGTCCGCCTCCGGCGTCGCCACGCCCGGGATCTTCGGCGTACCCCTCACCGGGGCGGCCGGCACCGCACGCATCCTCGACACCGACGGTGGCACCTACGACCGTGACCTCGTCCACGACCGCGCGGTCGGGCCGATGCAGTTCATCCCGTCGACCTGGTCCGACGTCGGGGTCGACGCCGACGGCGACGGCCGCCGCGACCCGCAGGACGTCGACGACGCCGCGCTAGCCGCCGCGGTCTACCTGTGCTCGGGCTCCGCCGACCTGTCCACCGAGGCCGGGCAGCGCTCGGCCGTACTGCGCTACAACCACAGCGAGGCGTACGTCTCCGCGGTCCTGCAGATCGCCGAGGGCTACCGGCTCGGCACCTTCGAGGCGCCGACCGACGTCGTCCTCCCAGCCGCGCAGATCCCGGTCACCTCCTCCGCCGACCTCGAGCCGCTCTCCGGTGCCTCGCCCAGCGGCCAGCCGCCCCGACCCTCCTCCGGTGGCGCCGCGGGCGGGACGGACACAGGTGCACCCGGTGGTGGTGGCTCCACGACGCCCTCCTCGCCGTCGGGCTCCCCCTCTCCTGGTGGCGGCTCCGTCGAGCCGTCGCCGACCTCGGGACCGTCCCCGACCGGGTCCCCGACGGGCACACCGACGGGCACACCGACGGGCACACCGACGGGCACACCGACGGGCACACCGACGGAGACACCGACGGGCACACCGACGGAGACACCGACCGGCACCCCGACCGAGACTCCCACCGAGACTCCCACCGAGACGCCGACGGAGACACCGACCGAGACCCCCACGGAGACCCCGTCCGCGACCGAGTCCGCCGGCCCGGCCGGTGAGTCGGCCGATGAGTCAACAGGCACGGAGACGTCGGCGATCACGCCCTGAGACTCGGCCCAGATCGTGTTGGCCTCGACACGCCCGCCCGCGCCAGGCTCGCCCACCGCCCTCCCCCGTTGGCCGAGCCGCCGACGCCGCTGGAACGAACGTGTCGAGGCCAACACCCCTCGGTTGGGTTAAATCGCGTTACAACCGCTCCCGATCCGGGCACACTGAAGGCGCCGCTTGACTCCCCCACCAGGAGCCGCCCCGGATGCTCACCGATAACGACCGCCTCGTTGCTCATGTCGCGCGCCTCGGCGAAGAGCACCCGCCGATCCCGATGGACTCCGTCGACTTCACCGTGAACGACCCGGCGGGCTTCGATGCCCGCTTCGGCCATGTGCTCGACTACATGGCGCGGGTCGAGCTCGAGGTCGACCGCAACGTCCTGGAGATCTCCACCATGCTTCCCAACCCTCCCGAGGTCGACAAGCGCTTCTACGCCGAGGTGTGGCAGCCGCAGGAGATCCAGCACGGGCTGATCCTCGACCGACTCCAGCAGGTCCTCGGGCGGCCACCGGCGACCACCGATCTGGACCACGTCGGCCTGAAGCTGAAGGTGCTCGGTCTGCTGGCTCACCTGGAGCCGTTCCAGGACGTCTGCCGGATGCTCTACTACCTGACCGGGATGGCCACCGAGCGCTCCGCGGTGATCGCCTACAACCTGCTCCACGACGGGGTCGTCGAGACCGGCGAGCGGGCTGTCGCCGAGACCGTCATCGCACCGATCAAGCGCCAGGAGCCCGGCCACTACGCGTTCTACCAGCTATCCGCCCGTGCCCACTGGGCCACGCTCGCGGCCTGGCAGAAGTGGCTGGTCCGCCACATGCGCCGGATCTCCTTCGCCCCCGTCGGGGTCAACAACGTGAGCCAGCTGGCGGACTTCGGCGACGTCATGGAGACCCTCGGGGTCGACCACGAGGGCCGTGACCTGGCCGCCGACGTGGCCCGCGTCGAGCAGGAGCTCCTCTGGGCCCGCGACAGCGGCCTCCCCGTCCCCGACTACGTGACCCGCGCCTTCCGTGAGGCCGTCGAGGCAGCTCAGGCGCGGCGGGCGGTCCATCAAGGTATGTAGCCGAACCCCCACTTTCCTCGCGGAGTTCCACGCGGGATGTGACGGTTGGCCTGCATACCTAGACGAACCGCCCGCCCCGCGCCCCCTACCCGCGGCCCCTCGACACGAGCATCTCGACCGTCGCTCCCTTGATCGCCCGGCTGCCCGGAACGGTCCCGACGACGGTGCCCGGCTTCGAGCGCGACGCCACCCGCTTGCCGACGACCGGCTTGAACCCGGCAGCCTTGAGCCGAGCGGTAGCGCGTGCGACCGAAAGGCCCTCGACCTTCGGGATCTTGAGGCCCTTGCCGTTGACGACGCTCGCACCGGGACGTACGAAGCTCGCGGAGCCGAGCTTGCCGTCGATCGCCCGCATCGCGCCGGCCCACATCGGACCTGCGACGGTCGAGCCCGATGCGGAGGCGACGTAGCCGCCGCGGAGGCGCTGCCCGTTGAGGGTGACCCAGTTGCCCTCGTAGTCGGCGCCGGCGATCATCGACGCGGTCGCGAGCTTGGGTGTGTAGCCGTTGAACCACACCGCGCGGTTGCTGTTGGTGGTGCCGGTCTTGCCGGCCGACGGCACGCTCAGCGCGAGCCGCTGGCCGAACCCACCCGGCTGCAGCACGCCGCGGAGGATGTCGTTCATGGCGTCCGCGGTCCCGGTACGCATCACCTGCTCGCACGAGGCGGCGTACTCCTTCATCGTCTTCCCGTCGGGGCCGAGGATCGCGGTCACCGGTCGCGAGTCGCAGTGCTTGCCGCGAGCGCCGAACGTGGCGTACGCCTCGGCCATCTCCAGCGGGCTGACGTCGACCGGTCCGAGGGTGAAGGACGGCACCCGCTCGTGGGCGGGATCGGTCAGCCGGACGCCCATCTTCTTCGCGAGGGCGTAGGGGGCGCAGACGCCGGTGAACTGCTCGAGCCGGACGTAGAAGGTGTTCACCGACTCCCGGGTGCCGGTGTAGAGGTTCTTGTTGCCCGAGGTGGTCGAGTTGCCCACCGGATAGGGGTTGGGGCTGAACTTGCCCTCGCCGGGGCAGTTGGCGAAGGACGCCTGGTTGAACGTCCGCCTGGGCGGCGAGGGGATCTCCTGGCGGAGCGGGAAGCCCTTCTCGATCGCCGCGGCGCCCACGAAGACCTTGAACGTCGAACCTGCCTGGAAGCCGTTGGCGTCGCCGTACTCCTTCGGCACCAGGTAGTTGAGATAGGACTCGCCCTTGCGACGGCTCTCCCCCATCGGCCGCGACTGCGCGAGCGCCTTGACCAGGCCGGTGCCGGGCTCGACCATCGCCAGGGCGCCGACGGCGTTGTCGGTCGGCGAGACATGACGGCTCACCGACCGCTGCGCCGCCTTCTGGAAGCTCGAGTCCAGGGTCGTCCTGATGGTCAGGCCGCCGGTCTGCAGCAGCCGCCAGCGCTCGGCCTCGGTCTCGCCCAGCGACTCGTCGGCGAGCAGCCATCGCAGCGCGTAGTCGCAGAAGAACTCCGCCGACGATCCGAAGCAGCCGTTGCGGCTGTCCTGCACGTTGAGCCCGAGCTCGCTCTCCTTGAGCTTCTCCGCGTCGGCGCGCGGCAGGTCGCCGACCTGCACCAGCCGCTCGAGCACCAGGTTGCGGCGGGCCACCGTGGCGTCGGGGTAGTCGGTCGGGTCGTAGCCGGTCGGGTTCTTCACCATCCCGGCCAGCATCGCGGCCTGTCCCCAGGTCAGGTCGGCGGCGTCGACGCCGAAGTAGTGCTTCGCGGCCGCCTGGACCCCATAGGCGGAGTCACCGAAGTAGGCGGCGTTGAGGTAGCGCTCGAGGATCCAGTCCTTGTCGTGGTGCTCCTCGAGCCAGATCGCGTAGCGGAGCTCGCGGATCTTGCGGGCCGTGGACTTCTCGGTCGCGGCCGCCCGCTCCTCGTCGGAGTCAGCCCCGTAGACGAGCGTCGTCTTGACCAGCTGCTGGGTGATCGAGGAGCCACCCTGCACCGCACCCGACTCCGAAGCCGAGTTGCGCAGCAGCGCCCGCAAGGTGCCCTTGAGGTCCATCGCGCCGTGCTCGTAGAAGCGGCTGTCCTCGATCGCGAGCAGCGCCTTCGGCATGTTGGGCGAGATCTGGTCGAGCGCCTTGTAGGACCGGTTCTGGTCGTAGAGGGTCGTGATCACCTTGCCGTGCGCGTCCAGGATCCGCGTCGTCTGCGACAGCTCGCCCATGTCGATGTCGAGGGGCAGGTCGTCCATCACCTGGGCGCCCGACTTGGCCGCAACACCCGTCAGATGGATGAACGGGACCGCCATGCCGGAGGCCACCAGACCCGTCACCGCGGCAACGCCGATGAGAGCCGCGAACCGCATCACGACGCGGTGGAACGGAAGTGAACGAACGACTTTGCGCGCCAAGTTGAGGGCTCCTACCCGGGCCTCGAGCCAGGACCGGCGAGGGTTGCTGAACGATGGGGGAACAGGTGTTCCAGACTACCGGAAGGCCCCACACCGACCGCGTCCGATCGACCACACTTCACCCTGTGAACCCCTCGCTCGACGTGCTCGCCGACAACCTCCGGATCGCCCAGGTGTCGCTGCCGGTGCCGCTCGCGGTCGAGAACATCGCCGCCACCTTCGCCTGGCCCGAGGACACCATCGCCGAGCCCGACTTCCTCACCGAGCTCGTCGAGCGCACCGGCGTACGTCTCGTGCTCGATGTCGCCAACCTCTACGCCTCCGCGGCCGCGCGCGGGTCCGAGATCGTCGACCCCGAGTTCACCAGGCTGACCGAGGCAGTGCGCAGCGCTCAGGCCTTGGGAAGGTCCGCCCCACCGGTCACCGGGGCCTGATGCTCCGGGAACGAGGACTCGGCCGAGTCCTCGTCCACCAGCGTGGTGCGACCGAAGGCCTCACCGAACGGCGTCAGGTGCACCGAGCGGCGCACGATCTTGGCGAACTTCACCGAGTGCAGCGCCTCCAGCACGTCGGGCTGCGCCTCGAGCACCTGGTATTCGAGCGGGTCGGGCAACGGTTCCTTGGAGAACCACACCAGACCCAGCCGGAACAGGTTGTTGAGGTAGGCCGGCACCCGCTCCGGGTAGCGCACCCCGCTGCGTCCCGCGATCATGTTCAGACCCGGCGCGATCATGGTGCTGCCGACGAGCCCGGCCGGTCCCCCGGTGCGGACGTCGACCGAGGGCTGCGGCCCCGCCTCGAGCAGGTAGAGCAGCATCCGCGCCTCGTCGGGCGCGAGCTCGTCGAGGATCCGGGCGTACGCCGGATGCCCCTGCTCGTCGGCCCAGACGTCGCGCGAGCGGTCGAGCAGCTCGGCCCCGCGGCGGCGCAGCACCGGCAGGGAGTCCTGGGACGCCTCGGTCTCACGCGTGCGGGCGAGCACGACCTCCTGACGCGCTGCCTCGTAGTCGGACTCGGAGAGCTCCATCACCGGTTTCGTGCCGGGCAGGATGATCCGCGCCGCGGTGCCGGCGACGATGCCCACGGCCTCGGCCGTCTCCCGCACCAGCCCGTCGCGTACGTCCTGGTCGATCATCGCCCGGGCCACCCGGACGCCCGCGCGGCCGGAGGTGCGCAGCCCCCATCCGGCGGTGTGCCAGGCAGCACCTGCCGCCACCCGCGCCAGGCCGGGTGCGGTGCCGGCGACGGCGGAGGCGGTCGGGAGGACCTTGCCCAGGAGGCTCATGTCGGAAAGATTAGAAGGTGAAGGAAGCCGCCCGCGAGCCCCATGATCGCGCCATGGGCGTAGAGCATCCATTCGTCCTCCTTGATCGCTGACCTCATCATGTCCACGAAGTCGCCCGGCGGAAGCTCCTTGGTCCGCCGCGCGACCAGGTCGCGGATCTTGTCTGCCTGGTGTCGACTGAACCCGGGATCACGGAACGGAACCAGCGTACGGTCCGCCGCCTCGTTGGCCACCGAGGTGCTGATCCGGTCGAACCGTTCCGACCCCAGCGCTATCCGCACCGCACCCCGGTAGGGCCCGGCCGCGCGGTCCACCGCGGGCCTCAGCGCGTTGATCAGCAGCTTGCGGGTCGCGTCGCCGCGGGGCCCGTCGAGCAGGAAGTCGCCGATGCGCTCGAGCGTGATCACGTCGGTGGCGATGATGTCGGCGTAGACCTCCGCGGCCTGCTCCTGACGACGCGGGAAGAGACCCTGCACCTTGGTCCCCAGCACGCGGCGCGGTTCGGCGGGCTCGAAGATCAGCCACATGCCGAGCAGGTTGGTCACCCAGCCGACGACCACGCCGAGCAGCGGCAGCAGCCACCACAGGTGGAAGGTCTGGTCGATCAGCGCCACCGGGATGCCGAGCAGGAACCCGAAGATGAACCCGAACGCGACCATCAGGTTGAGCTCACGCTGGCCGAAGTCGCGGAAGATCCTGACCACCAGGGCGGGGTTCTTGCGGAAGTGGTCGATGACCATCAGCTTGGGGTCGAGCAGCTGGTCGATGTGCACGCCGATGTCGTCGGTGACCTTGTGCACGATCGAAGGGAGCTGCGCCTGCACCCGGACCGCGATCGCGTCCCTCACCGGCCGCGGCAGGTCGCGCCAGAGCCGCGGATGCTCGCGCATCATGATCTGCTCGACCAGCTCGGGCACCTCCGGCCGGAAGGTCTCCACGATGTGCGTGGCGATCTCCGAGGGGCCGAGCTGCTGGTAGAAGTCGCTCGGCGTGCCGAGCTTGGCGATCGCCTTGTCGACCGCGATCGAGCCCATCTTCGCGGCCCGGGCCGGGATGATTCCCTGCCAGCCCAGGCCGCCCTGGGCAAATCCCGGGACCTCCTGGAGCTTGTGCGGCAGGACCCTGGTCAGCTCGCGCAGCCCGGGGACCCTGAAGCCCTTGAAGGAGAGCGGGGCGAAGAGCATGTAGAGGCCCGACCAGTTGATCAGCCAGCCGATCACCCCGGTGAAGATCGGGATGGTGATCAGCGAGAGCCAATGAACGTGGGCAGCCCAGTCCTCGAACCAGCTGATCAGCGAGTCCTGCCACTCCGGCGACATCCGAGCTCCTTCCGCCAGAGTTCCAGACCGTCAGTATGCGTACCCTACCCACAGGCGAACGCAAACACCCTGAAGCGTCTGCTATTCGGTTGAGGCTTCCGTCGCCGCACCCGGCGGAATCTCATGGCTCGGCAGTCGATCGAGGTCCTCGGCGTCGGCGAAGCAGGCCCGGGCGAAGTCCTGTCCGAACGGCGTCAGGTGGATCGAGCGCCGCTTGATCCGAGCGCCGCTCTTGGCATGGACGGCCTGGAGTACGTCGGGTTGCGCCTCGACCACCTGATAGCGGATCAGCTCGCTGACCGGCTCCTCGGACTGCCACAGCAGACCGAGCCGGGTGAGGTTGTTCAGGTACTGCGGCACCAGCGACGGGTAGCGCACGCTGGCCTGCGCCCCGATCATGGTCAGCCCACGGGCGATCATCCGAACCCCGCGCAGATGGCCGATCAGGCCACCCTCGACCACGTCGACCGCCGGCTGCGGGCCGTCCTTGAGCATCAGCACCAGGATGCGCGCCTCGTCGGGAGCCAGCTCGTTGAGGATGCTGACGAAGGCGGGATGACGCTCGTTCTCGTCCCACACGTCACGCGAGCGACGCAGCAGCTCCTCCCCCGTACGCCGCAGGTGGTCGGGAGTCGCGCCCGGCGCGACCCCGTTCACCCGGGCGGCACGACCTTCCATCGCCGCCCGGGCGGTCTCGGCTGCCGGCAGCGCGAAGCGCTCCAGCAGACCGGTGATCGGGTTGCCGGTCGCGACCCGCTTCGCGAAGCCGGTCACCTGGCGGGCGTTGGTCGCCACGTCCTCGGTGAGCCGCACCGCCTCGTTGGGGTCGACGACCGCCTTCGCGACCCGCCCCACACCCCGGGCGTACGTCTTCAGTCCCCAGCCCGCGGTGTGGGCCACCGTGACCGCGGAGATCCTGAGCAGGCCCGGGAGCACGTCCATCGCGTCGTCGACGAGACCGCCACCTGGGCCCGGGGTGGGCATGCGGTGCATCCCCTCGCGGCCGTCGACGAGCTCCTCGGGCGGCTGGATCGAGGCAGCCGGCCGGGCGTACGTGTCGGGCCGACGGGCCCCCGGCTCGGGGTTGATGTGGAGGGCGCTCACAACACGTTCCACCATTCGAAGACCGCGACGTGCAGGAACCCGCCCGCCAGCCCCATGATCGCCCCGTGGGCGTAGAGCAGCCACTCATCCTCCTTGATCGCCGCTCTCATCATCTCAACGAACGTCTTCGGAGGCAGCGCACGACATCGCTCGGCGATCAGCCGGCGGATGTTGCTCGACTGCTGCTGGCTGAAGGCGGCGTCACGCATCGGGGTGAGCGTGTATTCGACGGCCTGCGCGGCGACCGAGGACCGGATCGCGTCGTACCTCCGGGCGCCGACCGCCACCCGGACCGCGGCGTGGGCCGGCCCGACCGCGGCGTTGACCGCCGGCTCGAGGGCCGCGGCGAGCATCTGGCGGGTGCGGTCGCCGGAGGGCCCGTTGAGGAGATGCTCTCCGATGTGCTCGAGCGTGATCACGTCCTTGGCGATGTGCTTGCCGTAGACGTCGGAGGCCTGCCACTGCCGCTGGGCGAAGAGCGCCTGCACCTTGAACGGCCCGATCCGCTTGGGCTCGGCAGGCTCGAAGATGAGCAGCATGCCGAGCAGATTGGTCGTCCAGCCGACCAGTACACCGAGGATCGGCAGCAGCCACCAGAGGTGGAAGGCCTGGTCGATGATGGCGACCGGGATGCCGAGCAGGAACCCGAAGACCGCACCGAAGACGACCATCATCCTCAGCTCGCGGGCGCCGAAGTCCTTGAAGATCCGCACGATGATCGAGGGGTCCTTCTCGAAGTTCTCGATCACCATGATCTTCGGGTCGAAGATCTGGTCGATGTGGTTGCCGATCTCCACCGTGACGTCGCCGACCACGTCGGGAAGCCGGTCCTGGACCCGTTGGATCACGACAGTACGCAGCGGCCGCGGCAGGTCGCGCCAGAACCGGGGATGCTCACGCCACATGATCTCGTCGACGAGCAACGGGATCTCGGGGCGGAAGACATCGACGATGTGGGCGGCGATCTTGTCCGGCTCGAGCCGCTCGTAGAAGTCGCGGGCCGTCGCCATCTGGGACAGCGCGCGGTCGACGGCGATGGAGCCCATCTTCGCGGCCCGCGCTGGCACGATCCCCTGCCAGCCGATCCCACCGCGGAGAATGCCCGGGATCTCCTGGACCTTGCGCGGCAGCGAGCCGGCGATCTGCTTGAGCCCGGGCACGGTGACCCCGTGGAAGTGGATCGGCGAGAACAGCATCCACAGCCCGGACCAGTTGATGAGCCAGCCGATCACCGCGGTGAAGAGCGGCACCGACCAGAACTCGAACCAATTGAAGTCGTCGAACAGGGCCAAACCGGCCGAAATGGTGTTAAGCACAAGACCTGACCTTCATTCCCTCATCCACGAGACCGCCCCAGGTGCACGCGGTGTCGTGGTCTCCCTGGCGCGAAGGCTAGTCCACCATTTGACAACTTGGGGCAAAATGTCCACCTGCTGCTCAGATGTCGAGCCAGTGATCCTGTCGGCGAGCACGACGCGTACGCCTTACCGCGCCGAGCCCGGTTCGACGAGAGCAAGTCGGACATCCTGGGCAACAGCCCCGTTCCGACCGAGGGGGAGCATTCGGAACACCACCCTGCCATGAACGGCATCGGCTTCCACGAAACCGAAGCTCCGCGAGTCTGTCGAGGCGTTCCAGTTGTCGCCGAGGAGCCAGTACGCACCCTCAGGGACGGTCACCCACTCCTGCCCGGCACCGGCCTCGGCGGACCAGGCCGGGTTCTCGACCACGTAGATCTCCCCCTCACCCGCGGGGCGGATCAGCACCCGGGCATCGCGGGACACCGAGACCCGGTCGCCGGGCATCCCGATGACGCGCTTGAGGATCCGGGCGTCGCCACCGGACACCGAGCTCGGCGCATCCGCCTCGACGACGTCGAAGCGTTCGATCTCGTCCCGGGTCCAGAACTCGAGGAACATCCGGTCGCCGTCACGCAGCGTCGGCTCCATGCTCGTGCCTTCGACGGTGACAGAGAAGGCGAGAGCCGCGACCACCAGCACGAGCGCCACGAATGCGGCCACACCGGCGGCGATGCCGCTCGCCGCGAGCACCCTTCTCACGGCCGCACGCCCAACCCAGGGACCGGCGTGCTCATCTCGACGAGCTCGACACCGCCGTCGTCGAACCCACCGAACGAACCGGCAGGGAGCAGCCGCAGCCAAGCCGTGCCAGAGACGTCCGTCACCGGTAGGAAGCCGAACGCGCGGGAGTCGGTCGAGCCACCCCAGTTGTCACCGATGACCCACAGGGAGTCCTCCGGGACGGTCACCCAGGCCGCGGAGGCGGCATCTCCGTACGTCCCGTCCCGCTCGCAGCACATACCGAGCTCTGTGCCGACCCGGCTCGGCCAGGCAGGGTTGTCGACCCGGAAGACATCGCCCGCCCCAGCAGGACTCACGTAGACCACCGGCTTCCCGCCGCCGACGATCGCGACCCGGTCGCCGGGCAGCCCGATCACCCGTTTGACCACCTGGCCGCCACCACCGAAGCGCTCGGGGCCCGGCTCGATGCCCTGGACGAGGTCGAAGCGCTCGATCTCGTCGTTGTGCAGCGGGTCGAGCAGGATCCGCTCACCGGAGGCCAGGGTCGGCTCCATGCTCTTGCCCTTGACCGTGAACGACCCGAACAGCGCAGCGACGACCGCAGCCATCACGAGCAGAAACGCCACCAGCGCGATCCACCCGACGGCCACCGCGGCGGAGCCGCGTTCGTCGGCGACAGGAGCATTCAGAGACCGTCCGGACACAATCAGGTCCTCTTTCAGGCAGAGCAACGACAGCGCGGCCAAACCGAGGCAGGAATAGCCACACTTCATAGACATTTAGGGACAAATTGTCCAGATGTGCTTGACCGTAGCACGTGGCGCCCATCACAGTGTGGATGCCGCCCAGGGTATTCACCACCGCGGGCGGCACACTTTTCTCGGTTTCATCAGCCCGTGAGGGACGGGTTCCACAGAGGGAGCACACATGAACAAGTTGGGGCATACCAGTCTCGGCCGCTTCGCGGCCGTCACGTTGCCGGCGGCGGTCGTCTCCGCCGGTATGGGTTACGCGATGCTGTCCGGCATGGTCGGCGCGGTCATCTCGTCGACTGACGGTTTCAACCTCAGCACCAACCTCACCGCCGATTCGCTGAAGATGCGCACCGGCGCCACTGAGATCGGCTCTGCCGGCAACAACCAGGGCACGATCTACGCACAGACCCAGGGCTCCGTCGCCAACGGGCTCAGCGTCGTGACGCCCCGCGTCGAGGTCCTGCCGGGCCTGAGCCTCAACCTGGGGATCACCTCGGCAGATACGTCGATCGACCTCGGCAACGTGGCACTGAACGCCGCCTCGCTGAACACCCCGACCGGCGCGACCATGGCCAACGTCACCCTGGGTCAGTCCCAGGCCGACGCAGGCTTCGACTCGACCGGCCGCGGCTACGTGGCGGACGGCTTCGCACTGCAGGCCGCGCAGACCACGGGCCGAAGCGGTGAGCAGGTGCTGAACAACCTGTCCGCACAGGCGTACGCGGTCCAGCTCAGCTCGCTGAGCCTCGACAACCTGTCGATCAAGCTCAACCCGTAGTACGCCAGCCCACCAGCCAGCAGTCGTGGGGGGGGGGGGGCGGGGGGCCCCCCCCCCGGAGGTGAGCGGGGCGAGGATCAGGCGCCGGGGACCCAGCCGTAGCTG
>NZ_JBHVKN010000033.1:0-5801 GCF_042798075.1 Nocardioides sp. NPDC057772 | reverse complement strand
AAACGTCCCCCCCCTGGCGTCCGGGGACCAGCTACGCTCTCGTAGCCTCCACACCCTCTCTACACAGCCCAACCCTTATTCCCCCACCCCACCACAATTCTGTGTTGGGGGGGGTTCCGGGCCCCCCCCCCCACGGCTCTGGCCCAGTCCCCTGCGGAGAAGCCATGACTGACAAGACGCCTTCCACCGACACCGGTCTCGACGCGATGCCCGACCCCGATGTGAACCCTTCGGCCAGCGGCCCCATGCCGCGCGGCTTCAAGCGCTTCCGGCGCACCCGCCCCTTCTGGGGCAGCCTGATCCTGCTGTGGTCGTCGTGGCTGATCGGGTCCTCGATGCTGTCCAAGCAGCTCGACTTCACGATCTTCGCCGCCTTCGGCAACCAGACCCTGCCGCCGGTGCTGATCTCTTTCACCATGGCCTCGGCGGCGCTGATCGCGATGTTCATGCCGTCGCAGCGCACGTTCCCCGGGATCGTCTCGGTCGCGCTCGCGATCGCGGCGCTCCCGCTGGCCAATCTCGGCGGGCTGATCATCGGCACCGTCGCCGGCGTCACCGGTGGTGCCCTGATCGTCGCGTGGACCCCCTACACCGAGGAGCAGCTGACCAAGATGGCCGAGAAGGACGCCCGCAAGCGCGCCCGCAAACAGGCCCGCAAACAGTCCCGCAGGCCGGCCCAGAGCGGAGCCACCGCATGAGCCCCCGGGCCCGCCGCTTCGAGCGGCCCGCACCCTGGGGCGAGAAGCCCGGCGTACGCAGCTGGTGGGGCCGAGTCACCGGCCGCCTCTACCGCGCGGCGTACGCCGCCATCGACCGCGCCGCCGAGCAGTCGGAGCAGATGAAGGCCGAGGCGGAGTCCGTACGCCGCGGCAGCCGCAAGCGCTCGCTGCCGCTGATGATCCTCGGCAGCGCCGCGCTCGTCGCCATGTTCGGCGCGGTCTCGCAGAGCGCGCTGGCGGTCAACTTCACTACCGGGAACTCCAAGTTCAAGCTCTACTCCAACTACCTCGACGCCGAGCACGCGGCGGGATACCTCGCCCCGACCAGCCGCCAGGGGACCACCGACTGCGACGCCGAGACCGCCGACGTCCAGGCGCAGTGCGGGGTCACCGAGCTCGGCATCCACCAGGCCAAGCTCGCCGGGCTGTGCGGGATCGCCACCGAGAACATCCCTCTGGTCGGCAACTACTCGCTGATGATCACCGCCGGCGACGAGGTCCCGGACAGCTACAACGGCTCGTCGATCCCGACAGGCACCAGCACCGACCCGAGCACCGGCAAGCTCACCGGCGGCAGCCTGGCCAACGCGATCTCGGCGACCAACCTGTATCTCAACTCGGATGCGCTCAGCGGCTACGGGAACAAGATCTCCGGCATGAATCTCGGCCAGTCGGCCGAGACCGTCGGGGAGTCGGCCGGCCTCGCCTTCGAGGGCAACGCCAACCAGCTGCCCAAGGCCGGCGCCTTCGGCCTCTACGCCCGCCAGCTCAACATGGCCGGCCTCAACGGCAACAGCTACGGGCTCAACCTCAAGGGCAACATCACGCTGCCGAAACTGAACCTCAGGGTCGTGCCCGGAGCACGGACGCAGGCCGACTGCTCCTGATCGACCCCCGTCCACAGAACCACGCGGAGCCATCATCATGACCGAATCCAAGACCGAGCCGCTGACGTACGATCTCGGCTTCTCCACCGACTCCGGACCGGAGCACGCGCGCCGAGGCAACCGGCTCGGCGCATTCCTCGCAGAGGGGCGCTCGTGGTTCCGGGCGTGGCGGCGTACGCGACCGTTCTGGGGTGCGCTGTGGCTCATCGTGGCCGGCGCCTGGATCATCTACTGGATGTCGTTCGACATCGGCATCGCGCTGACCGGTGGCTGGTCCTACTCCGCCGGCTACGTGATGGGCGGCTCGCTGATCATGTTCGGGCTGGTGACCTGGCTGGCTCCGCACTACAAGTCGCTCTCGGGGATCGTCGCGTTCCTGATCGCGCTCGGCGCCTTCCCCACCGCCAACCTGGGCGGGTTCGTCCTCGGCTCGGTCCTCGGCATCATCGGCGGATCGATGATCTGGTCCTGGGGCGAGAAGAAGCCGCGTACGTCCAGGCGTGACACCTCCGGCGGATGATCCGCGTGTCCCACGAGCTCACCGTCGGCAAGCAGCGCCTTGTCATCATCACCGCCATCGCGCTCTTCGTGATGTCCTCGGCGCTGTGGCCGTCGGCCGACGACCGGGCCGAGGCGAACAGCCAGAGCAACAGCTATCAACCGTTCCGGTGCGACCAGCCCGGCAGCAGCAACCCGCAGCAGCGACGCCAGGTCGTGCCGCTCAAGAACAGCGGCGACAACGGCACGTTCCAGAACCGCATCTTCGGCACCCGGATGTTCCCCTGCCTGTCGGGGACGCGGTGGACCCTGACCGCCGGCGAGCCGAACGGCAGCAGCACCAGCAACGTGGCCGCCGACGTGCATGGCATCTACACCAACACCAGCGACGGCAACTGCGACAGCAACAAGGGCTACACCTACTACTACGCCGCCACCGGCAACATGTGCCTCTTCCAGATCGCCTTCAGCGACCTCGTCTTCCGCAGCAACGTCGCCTCGTTCGGCGCTCCGGTGCTCACCGCGAGGTCGTCGACGGCCCCCGCCCCCACCGCGAAGGTGCCGCACGCCCTGCGCATCGCGCCGGACGGTCCGTTCACCGTCGGCGGGCCCGGCGTGAAGACGAACCTGCTCACCACCGGCGACTCCTGGGTGGCGATCCCGTGGAGGACCGTCACCAACCTGGCCGGCATCCTGATCATCGCGGCCGGCCTGACCACGACCTCGCAGAAGAACACGATCTGCACGGCCGGCTGGAACGGCGACTCGTGCCGGATGAAGATCCGTACGCTCGCCGGTGACGGCACCGGCGGCTGGAACGACCTGGTCACCGCGATCCTCAGCGGCCTGGCGGCCGGCGGTGACTACAACATCCTGGCGGCGAACCTGGAGTTCTACTACCTGTTCACCCACGACAACAACGCGGCGAACGACCCCTACGTCTACCCGCCCGGCGGCCCCACGAACCCGCTCAACTCGATCCAGCTCCCCAACACGACGATCACGGTGACCGCAGAATGAGCACATACGGGACGCGATGGCACCGCATGGTCGCGGCGACGACGGTGGGACTCGGCCTGCTCGGCGCGATGGTCGTGGCGATGAGCTCCTCCGCGTCCGCGGTCTTCAGCCCCACGCTGACGATCAACAACGGCAGCTCGACGTTCTCGTCGACCAACATCCATGCCGCCGACGCGGCGTTCGGCACGGCGCTGGTGCAGACCCAGGCGTCCGCCAGCAGCGGAGGCGACTGGACACCGGTGCTGCGTGCCGGATTCGCGTCCGCGACGATGAACGGGTTCTGCCTCTCCCGCGTGGAAGAGATAGGACCGCTCGGCAGCTACACGATCAAGCTCACCGCCGGGGACGACAACCCGGCGACCAACGAGATCAGCGCTCAGATGGTCGCCTTCGACATCACCCAGCTCCGGGCCGCGTCCTCGCCGGGGGTCAACCTGCAGGGCACTGCCCAGATCGGGCTGGCCACCACCGACCTGACCACCAATCCGGGCACCGCACCCTACGACGCGAACCCGATGGGCGTGCCCCAGGGGTTCGACGCGAAGTGGTATCAGTCCAGCGGCAACGGCGGCCACAACAACGGCCAGGGTTTCACCGGCATCGACGCGACCGTCGCCGACCTCAACGCCGTCTACGGCGACGTCCGGCAGGCCCAGATCGAAGGCGAGGTCACCCTGCCGAACCTGGAGATCGAGCTGCTCCCAGGCAACCAGTCCTGCAAGTCGGCGGCACAGGCCGGGAGGTTCCCGAACTGACGGGCCGCCTCGCGAGGACCCCGGACATGGAAGGACCCGGTGGGTCCGTCTCGGGTCGGCTCCACCGGGTCCGCCGCGCGTGCCCCGACCATATGGGGGTTGGTCCGACACTCGCGGCTTACTCATCAGTATGGGGGTATCGAACCAACATCGGTTTTAAGCAAAACCCACAACTCGCCAACAAATCTGTCAAGCGATCAGTAGGAAAGGTGCTACCCCTGCTGCCGCCGCCAGACCACGATCGCCTGTCCGGGCGGCGCCTGACGAACTGCAGGAAGCCTGCTGCTCGGGCCCTTCGGCGCCGGCGCAGCAGCCCTCGCCTGGGCGAGCGCCTCGCGGGTGGCTGCCAACTCGTGCAGCAGCTCCTCGTTGCGCTGGCGCAGGGCGTCGACGTGCTGCTCGAGCGCCAGGATGCGGCGTACGCCTTCGATGCCGATGCCGGCCGCGGTCAGGTCGGCGATCGACCGCAGCTTCTCGATGTCGTGGAAGGAGTAGCGTCGCCCGCCACCCCCGGTGCGACCGGGGGTGATCAGGCCCAACCGCTCGTAGGTCCGCAGCGTCTGCGGGTGCAGGCCGGTCAGCTCCGCGGCGACGCTGATGACGTAGACCGCGGCATCCGGGGACGGGCTGCTGAATCCGTCGCTCATCATGACTCCTCGAGAAGAGACGTACGCAGCGGCTTGCCGGCCATCGCGGCTCGATAGGCCTCGACGGCAGCCTTGGCCTCGGCATCGAGCACGGCCGGGATCTGCACCTCGACGGTCGCGAGCAGGTCGCCCACGGTGCCGTCGGAGCGCCGGAAGCCCTTGCCGCGCACCCGGAACGTACGTCCGTTGGGGGTGCCCGGTGGGATCCGGAGCGTCACCGGCGAGCCGGACAGCGTCGGCAGCTTCGCCTCCGCACCGAGCGCGAGCTCGTCGAAACCGACGGGCACGTCGATGGTGAGGTTGTCGTCCTTGCGTCCGAAGACGCGGTGCGGGGTGACGTGGACGGTGACGTAGAGGTCACCGGCCGGGCCGCCGTTCTCGCCGGCCGCGCCTTTGCCCTTGAGCCGGATCCGCTGGCGGTCCTTGACCCCGGCGGGGATGCGCGCCTGGATGGTGCGCGCGGAGGTGCCGCGGCCGGAGCCGTGGCAGGTCGGGCAGGCCTCGTCGTAGATCAGCTGACGACCGCCACAGCGCGGACAGGTCTCGTTCATCGAGAACGCGCCGCCCACGGAGTTGACGACGTAGCCCGCGCCCTCGCACTCCGGACAGACCCGCGGCTTGGTGCCCGGCTTGCCACCGGTGCCGTTGCAGTCGGGACAGGCAGCGTCGGAGGTCAGCCGCAGCGAGATGGTCACCCCGTCGAGTGCGTCGGTGAACCCGATCGTGGCACTCGTCTCGACGTCGGCACCCTTGATCGGCCGAGCCCGCGGGGTCGTACGCCGCCCACCGAAGCCTCCGCCGACGCCACCGCCGAACAGGTCGCCGAACATGTCGCCGAGCCCGCCGGTCTGAGCACCGCCGCCACCGAAGAGGTCCTCGAAGTTGTAGCCACGGCCGCCCCCACCGAAGCCGCCGGGGAAGCCGCCGGCCGCACCCAGGGTGCGCACCTCGTCGTACTTCTTGCGCTTCTCGGGGTCGCCGACGACGTCGTAGGCCTCCGCGACCTTCTTGAACTTCTCGTGCTTGGCCTCGTCGCCCGGGTTGGAGTCGGGGTGGTTGGCTCGCGCGAGCTTGCGATAGGCCTTCTTGATGTCGTCGCTCGAGGCGTCCTTCTTGACACCCAGCTCGGCGTAGTAGTCCTTGTTGATCCAGTCCGGCCGGATCCCGTCGTTCTCAGCCACTCCAAGGCGTTGGCGATCCGGTGTTCGAGCTGAGGCTACTGATCGTCCGCCAAACGGGCGAGTCCAAACGGAAATTGACCGTCCGTTCCCGGTC
>NZ_JBHVKN010000032.1:0-38581 GCF_042798075.1 Nocardioides sp. NPDC057772 | reverse complement strand
TCCTGGTGGATGACCGGCCCCGCGGCGTATGTCGTGCGTCAGGCGTTGGAGATCTGGATCATCTCGTCGCGGGGGACGACCTTGATCCGCTCGCGGCCCTGGGCCTCGCCGAGGGCGCGCTCGTGGTTGTCGAGCTTCTCCCAGCCCTCGATGGTGGTGAACTCGACGCCCTTGCCGGACAGGTGCTCGAGGACCGCCGCCGGCGAGGCGTGCTCGGCCGGCTCGAGCTTGTCGAGGTCGTGGAGGAGGTTGTCGATGGTCTCCTTGGCGTCGGACTTGGTGTGGCCGATGAGGCCGACCGGTCCGCGCTTGATCCACCCGGTGACGTACGTCCCGTTGATGTGCTCGCCGTTGAGGTCGAGGACCCGGCCGCCATCGTTGGGGATGACGCCGTTCTCGCCGTCGAAGGGCACGTCGGGGAGCGCCTCGGAGAGGTAGCCGACGGCGCGGTAGACGGCCTGGACCGGGGTGTCGGTGAACTCGCCGGTGCCGGAGACGGTGCCGTCGCCGTTGTATTCGGTCTTCTCGCTGCGCAGCGCGACCACCTGACCGTCCTCGCCGAGGATCTCGACGGGGTTCTGCATCATGTGGATGACGATCTTGTGCGGCTTGCCGGCCGACGGCGCCTCCATGTACTTCAGGAGGATGTCGGCCACGAGCTTGGTCGCCTTGTGGCTCTGGATCGCCTTCTCGCCGGCCTCGTCGATCTCGAAGCCCTCTTCCTCGACGACGACCTCGACCGACGGGGAGTGGGAGAGCTCGCGCAGCTCCATCGGGCTGAACTTGATGTGGGCCGGGCCGCGGCGGGCGAAGACGTGGATCGTCTTGGCAGGGTTCTTCCTCAGGCCCTGGTAGACGTTGTCGGAGATCTCGGTGACCAGCTGCTCGTCGGCGGGCTTGGCCAGCATGCGGGCGACGTCGAGCGCGACGTTACCGGCGCCGAGGACGGCGACCTCCTCGGCCTCGAGCGGCCACTCGCGGGAGACGTCGGGGTGTCCGGCGTACCAGCTGACGAAGTCGGCCGCGCCGTAGGACTGGGGCAGGTCGATCCCCGGGATGTCGAGCTCGCGGTCGGCCATCGCGCCGGTGGCGAAGATGACGGCGTCGTAGAACCGGTGCAGGTCGTCGAGCTTGAGGTCGGTGCCGAAGTCGACGTTGCCGATGAACCGGATGCTGTCCTGGTTCAGGACACGCTTGAGCGCCTTGATGATCTCCTTGATTCGCGGGTGGTCGGGAGCCACGCCGTAGCGAACCAGGCCGTAAGGGGCAGGCAGACGCTCGATGACGTCGACGCGTGCGCCAGGGTGCTCCTTCGTGAGGATGTCGGCAGCGTAGATGCCGGCCGGGCCGGCACCGACGATCGCAACGCGGATGTCACGCATAAGGGAGTTCAACCTTCCGTGGATGTACTAAGGCAAGCCTAAAGGGGGTCGGGTAACCCTCCGAATCCGTTCCACCAGGTGGTTAGGCGCGGGGACGTGATCTCCGACACGTACGGCGCGTCGCGGACCCTTGGACACATCGGTGAGCCACAGCACACAGGCCGCTCACAGCCACACCGTACGACGACCACAGGCCGGCGATCGAGCGTGGTCACCATGACCCAACTCCTGGACCCACCGACGGCACGATCGGCCCCCGAGCCGCCACCGACACCCTGGCGCCCCACCCCCGAGCGCGCGTCCCTGATCCTCCTGCTCGCCCTGACTGCAGTCGCATACCTGTGGACGCTGTCGGAGTCGGGATATGCCAACCAGTACTACTCCGCAGCCGCCCAGGCCGGTGGCGAGAGCTGGAAGGCGTGGTTCTTCGGGGCCCTCGACGCCGGCAGCTCGATCACCGTCGACAAGCCGCCGGCTTCGTTGTGGGTGATGGGCCTGTCCGTACGCATCTTCGGGCTGTCCTCGTGGAGCATCCTGGTCCCGCAGGCGCTGATGGGCGTGGCCACGGTCGGCCTGGTCCACGGCCTCGTCAGGAAGGTCGACTCGTGGCAGGCGGGGATCGCGGCGGGCGCGTTCACCGCGCTGACTCCGGCGGCGGCGCTGATGTTCCGGTTCAACAACCCGGACGCGCTGCTGCTCCTGCTGCTGGTCGGCGCCGGGTTCTCGACGCTGAAGGCGGTCGAGAGCGGCAAGGGCCGGTGGATGGTGCTGGCCGGTGTGCTGCTCGGCTTCGCGTTCCTGACCAAGATGCTGCAGGCATTCCTGATCATCCCGGCGATCGCGGTCGTCTACCTGATCGCGGGCAAGGGCTCGTTCGGGCGGAGGGTGGCGCACGGCGTCGCCTGCTTCGTGGCGATGGTCGTCAGCGCCGGCTGGTACCTCGCGATCGTCGAGCTCGTCCCGGCGTCCTGGCGCCCCTACATCGACGGCTCGACCGGTAACTCGCTCCTCGAGCTGACGCTCGGCTACAACGGCGTCGGCCGGCTCAACGGCGGCGACTACGGCGGCCTCGGCAACGCCGGCTTCTCCAGCGCTGCCGGGATCCTGCGGCTCTTCCAGGGCGTCTCCGGCGGCATGGTCTCCTGGCTGCTGCCCGCGGCGCTGCTCCTCCTCGTCACCGGGCTGGTCGCGCTGCGCAGGGAGCCTCGCACCGACCTGACCCGTGCCACGCTCGTGCTCAGCGGCGCGACGATGCTCGTCACCGGTCTGGTCTTCTCCTTCATGGAGGGCATCTACCACGACTACTACGTGGTCGCGCTGGCTCCGTGGATCGCGATCACCGCAGTCGTCGGCGCCGTCATCCTGTGGCGCGACCGCGACAGCCTCCTCGCCCGGATCACCCTGGCTGTCGCCATGGCCGGCAGCTCCGTGTGGGGCTGGGTGCTGCTCGGGCAGTCGGGCGAGCAGCCGTACGACGCGCTGCGCTGGCCCGTCCTGATCATCGGTCTCGGGGTCGCCGCCGGGTTCGTCCTCGCGGACAGGTTCACCAGCCGGGCCTCGGCCGCGGTCCTCGCGACGGCGGCCGTGACCCTGGGCATCGGTCCGGCTGCGTACGCACTCCAGACGGTCGGCACCGCTCACACCGGCTCGATCGTGACCGCCGGGCCGTACCAGAGCGGCATGGACGGTATGAGAGGCCGCGGTATGCCCGGCGGTGGTGGCCCGGGAGGCCAGTTCAACGGCGGCCCGCCGAACGGCGCGCCCGGTGGAGCTCAGGGCCGGCCTCAGCAGATGCCTGGCGGTCGCGGCGGGATGATGGGCGGGGGCCAGGTCGACGAGGAGCTGGCCGAGGCGGTCAGCACCAACGCCGGCAACTACTCCTGGGTGGCCGCGTCGATCGGCTCCCAGACCGCGGCGAGCCTCCAGCTCGAGACCGGTGAGGCCGTGATGGCGATCGGCGGGTTCAACGGCACCTCGAACAGCATCACGCTCGAGCAGTTCCAGGAGTACGTGGCCAACGGCGAGATCCACTACTTCATCGCCGGCGGCGGGATGGGCGGTATGCGTGGCGGCAGCGACGAGACCTCCAGTGCGTCCGAGATCAGCGCCTGGGTGAGCGAGAACTTCACCGAGACCACCATCGGCAGCAGCACCGTCTACGACCTGACGGAGGGTGCCTCGTGACCGCCGGAACGGAATTCTCCAACGGGTTGTGGGTGGTCGACGAGAAGCGGCTGCTGGCGGCGATCGACCTGGTGATCCCGGTCCACAACGAGGAGAAGGACTTGGAGGCGTCCGTCCGCCACCTCGACGGCTACCTGCGCACCCTGCCCTACGCCTCGACGATCACGATCGCGGACAACGCCAGCACCGACGGCACCTGGGAGATCGCGGAGCGGCTCGCCACCGAGATCACCCGGGTCCGCGCGATCCATCTGGACGAGAAGGGCCGGGGCCGGGCGCTCAGGGCGGCCTGGTCCACGTCGCGGGCGGAGGTGGTCGGCTACATGGACGTCGACCTCTCCACCGATCTGCGCGCCCTGCCGCCGCTGCTCGCCCCGCTGCTCTCGGGACACTCCGACGTCGCGATCGGGTCCCGGCTGGCCCGGGGCAGCCGGATCGAGCGGGGTCCGAAGCGGGACCTTTTGTCGAAGGGCTACAACCTGCTGCTGCGTGGGCTCCTGTCCGCGGAGTTCTCCGACGCCCAGTGCGGCTTCAAGGCTGTCCGCCGAGACGTCGCGGAGAAGTTGCTCCCGCTGGTCGACGACGACAGCTGGTTCTTCGACACCGAGCTCCTCGTGCTCGCCTCCGAGGCCGGGCTGCGGATCCACGAGGTCCCGGTGGACTGGGTCGATGACCCGGACTCGAGGGTCGACATCGTCAAGACCGTCAGGGAGGATCTGGCTGGGCTCCGCCGGCTGCTGTTCGGGCTGGTCAGTGGGCGGATCGATCTCAGCGGTGTTCGTCCGCCCGGGCCGGTTCGAAGCCCGAGCCTGGCGGCCCAGGTGATCAGGTTCGGCTGTGTCGGCGTGATGAGCACGCTGGCGTACCTGCTCCTCTACGTCCTGCTCCGCACCGCCGTCGGCGCCCAGGCGGCGAACCTGATCGCGCTCCTGGTGACCGCGGTCGGCAACACCGCGGCCAACCGCCGGCTGACCTTCGGGATCATCGCGCGCCAGGGCGCGGTGAAGCATCACGTGGCCGGGCTGGCCGCCTTCGGGGTCGGGCTGACGCTCACCTCCGGATCGCTCGCGCTCCTCCACCTGGCCGCGCCGACACCGGCGAGGGCGGTCGAGATCGTGGTGCTGGTGGCCGCCAACGCCGCAGCCACGCTGATCCGCTTCATCGCGTTGAGGTGGGTGATGAGCCCGCGCGGCCGAGCTGGGTGCCGATGACGCGGAGAAGCTCGAGCTTCTCCGCCGCAGTCGCCCCGATCGCGGACCTGCAGATCGAGTACTCCCTGCTCAGCCGGGGGATCGAGACCAACGGCATCCTCGACACCTGCCGTGAGCCGGGGATCGGCATCACCGCGTACAGCGTTCTCGGGCGCGGCCTGATCGGCGGCAGCGGCGCCGTCGGTGGCTCGCTGGCCCGGATGCCGCGCTTCCAGGGCGACAACCTCGACCACAACCGGGCGCTGGTCACGGCGTTGGAGGAGATCACGGGGGCCAAGGGCGTCCCCCTGGTGCAGCTGGCGATCGCCTGGGTCGCGGCCCGCGGTGAGCACATCGTCCCGGTCATCGGCTCCCGTCGGATGGGCCAGGTGGAGTCCATGGCCGGGGCGAACGCCGTCGAGCTCGACGAGGCCGCCTTCGCCCGCATCGACGCCGCCGTCCCGGTCGGTGCCGCGCGCGGCGATCGCTACCCCGCGCAGTTCATGGACCAGCTCGACAGCGAGCGACCCGCCGCCGGCTGATGTGCCGGTCAGGCGGTCGGGTCGGTCGCGCGCCAGCGCAGCGGATCCTCCTCGGCCTCCTCGACGACGTGCGCGGCGAGGCCGACCGTACGTCCCACCTGGAAGAGCACCTCCGCGGTGGTCTCGGGCAGCTCGCAGGTGAGGACGAACGCCGCGAGCGCCCCGTCGACGTTCGGCCGGCGATCCGTCCGGGAGGCGATCTCCTCCAAACGCGCCAGAATCGGCGCGGAGCCGTCGACGAGTGCGAGCCGGGCGAGGATCGCCTCGGCCCGTGGGTCGCCCTCGGGATGGCGCCAGTGCCCGAACCCGGGCACGGGCCGGCTGGGGTCTGCCGGCGGGCCGTCCCGCAGCACGGCCAGCGCCGAGGGCCCGATGCCACCGTGCAGCCGGCCGGAGAGCGCGGCGTACCCGGCGACCAGGCAGTCGTACGCCGAGGCCCGCGCCGAGGCCGCGACCCGGGCCGCGACCACCGAGGCGGCCAAGCCGTGGTCGACCAGGGCGACCAGCGCGGTGTTGAGCGTGGCCACCGCCCGCGGACCGCCCGGGCGCCCGGCGACGGCGGAGAAGATCGCGTCGACGACCGGCAGGTCCGGTGCGGACGGTCCGCCGAGCGCGCGGGGTGCCGCACCGAGCAGTCCCTTGGCGACACCGGCGGCCGCGGCGGGTTCGACCCAGCCGCCGCGAGCCGCGGCCCACTGCGCGAGCGCCGGAAGCCGGCGGTCGAGCGGCAGCGCGTCCAGGTGGCCCGGCACCTCGGCGGCCACCGCGGGAGCCGCACCCAGGACGAGATCCACCACCTCGTCCCATGGCTCATCGGCCAGGTCGGCAAGGGGTACGCCGCGCAGGAACAGCTCCCCTTCGCGTACCTCGCTGACGCTCGAGCGGACCGAACGCATCGGCAGCACGCCGAGCGGGGAGCCGGGATGGTGACGGGTGCTGGCCAGCGCGTCGATCTCGGCGCGGTCGAACAGGCTCTCGCCACCGCTGCGGCGCCGGGTGAGCAGGCTCCGGCTGACATAGGTGTAGAGCGTCGTGCGCTTCACCCCGAGGCGCTGTGCCGCCTCTCGGGTCGTGATCCACTCCGTCACGACGACACTCTCGCCCACCAACCGGCTCCGGCGCCATGTCGACTCGATCGACATCGCGTGGCACGGTCCCTCGGCGGCACGGTGAGCTCCCGACCCGTCCGAGGAGGAGACGCCATGCTGCCGCTGAACGACCTGACCGACATCCGAACGAGCTATCGGCTCCACGCCGTCGAGATGTCCACCTCGCCCTGCTACCACGCGTGGGCGAGCGCCGTCGCCGAAGACCCGGAGGTGCTCCGGGTGCTGAGCGACCTGCCGACGCTGAAGCAACAGGCCAACCTCGTCTTCGCCGCCGCGCGCCGCCACGGCCTCGAGCCGGGCCCCTACGACGACCTGCGGGCCCTGCTCCTCGGCCCCGAGTGGCCGGCGGTGCGCGAGACGATCCTCGCCCGGCGTACGCAGACCAACGAGGTCGCCCGGCTGGCGGCGTTGACCCCCGCGCTCGGGATGCTCGGCGACGGTCCGCTCGCTCTCGTCGAGCTCGGCGCCAGCGCCGGGCTGTGCCTCTACCCGGACCGCTACGACTACCTCTGGGACGGCGCGGGCGAGCTCCGCGGCTCCGGCGGTCCGACCCTGCGGATCCCGGCGGTCGGGCCGGTCCCCGTTCCCGCCGGGATGCCACCGATCACCGCCCGCGTCGGGATCGACCTCAACCCGCTCGACGTCACCGACCAGGAGGACATGAGCTGGCTGCTCACCTTGATCTGGCCCGGACACGACGAGCGCCGCGACCGTCTGGCCACGGCGATCGAGGTGACCCGGGCCGAGCCACCCCATCTCCTCGTCGGTGACATGCTGGACCGGCTCGACGAGGCGCTCGAGCTCGCCGCCGCCTCGGGCGGCACGCCGGTGGTCCATCACAGTGCGGCCGCGGCCTACCTGGACGCGCAGGATCGTGCCGAGCTCGAGAGCCGGATGCGTACGCTCGTGGCCGCCGGCCGCTGCCACTGGATCAGCCTGGAGGGTCCGAGGGTTCTCCCGTCCCTCGCTGCCGCGGTGCCGAGCCCGCCGGACGCCGACCATCACTTCTGTCTCGCGGTCGACGGACGAGCCGTCGGCTGGTTCCAGGGCCACGGTGCAGCGCTCCGCTGGGATGCGGACACGGCGCGAACCATCGGGTAAGTACCCCAGTAAATCGTAGGTACTCCCGCATTTGCCTGTGGGCCGCCACGATGGATGCGTACCGCTCGAGCACAGGGGGATCTCGGCCGTGAGACCGTGAGGAAGACCACAGGTCTTGGACCGATACAAACGGCCAACCCTGGTGTCCACCTGCTGATCTGCCCTACCGTTACCGGCCAGTAACCAGCACGGTGGGGTTCCGGTCCGGTGCCGGTCATCCATCGGTCACGCGCAGATCGGCTGACCGGGATCCCGCCATGCTGGAGACTGAAGACAACGCGTAGCAGACGAAGGAGCCGAGCGATGCTCATCGGAGTGACCCGAGAGACGAAGCCTGGGGAGACCCGGGTGGCGGCAACACCCGCGACGGTCAAACAGCTGACCGGCCTGGGCTATGACGTCGTCATCGAGGGTGGCGCCGGGGAGGCGTCCAGCTTCAAGGACGAGGCGTACGCCGAGGCCGGCGCCCGCATCGGCACGGCCGCCGACGCGTGGGGTGCCGACCTGGTCTTCCGGGTCAACGCCCCCTCCCTCGGCGAGGTCGAGCTGTTGAAGAGCGGCGCCACGCTGGTCGCCCCGCTGGCGCCTGCGCAGAACGGCGAGCTCCTCGACGCCCTGGCCGCCCGCAAGGTCGACGCGTTCGCGATGGATGCGGTGCCGCGCATCTCGCGGGCGCAGTCCATGGACATCCTCTCCAGCCAGGCCAACATCGCCGGCTACCGCGCCGTCGTCGAGGCCGCCCACCACTTCGGCCGCTTCTTCACCGGCCAGGTCACGGCGGCGGGCAAGGTGCCGCCGGCGAAGGTCCTCGTGGCCGGTGCCGGTGTGGCCGGCCTGGCCGCGATCGGTGCGGCGAGCTCGCTGGGTGCGATCGTCCGCGCGACCGACCCCCGTCCGGAGGTCGCCGACCAGGTCAAGTCGCTCGGTGGTGAATACCTGAAGGTCGAGGTCGAGGTCGAGAAGTCGACCGACGGCTACGCCAAGGCGACCTCGGAGGCCTACGACCAGCGGGCCGCGGAGATCTACTCCGAGCAGGCGAAAGACGTCGACATCATCGTCACCACCGCGCTGATCCCGGGCCGCCCGGCGCCGAAGCTGATCACCGCGGCCGACGTGGCGAGCATGAAGCCCGGCTCGGTCATCGTCGACATGGCGGCCGCGATGGGCGGCAACGTCGAGGGCAGCGTCAAGGACGAGGTCGTCACCACGCCCAACGGCGTCACGATCATCGGCTACACCGACCTGCCCGCGCGCCTTCCCGCGCAGTCCAGCCAGCTCTACGGCACCAACCTGGTGAACCTGATGAAGCTGGTGACGCCGGAGAAGGACGGCGTGCTCGCCCTCGATCTCGAGGACCAGGTCCAGCGCGGCCTGACCGTCGTGCACGACGGCGGCGTGCTCTGGCCGCCTCCGCCGGTCCAGGTCTCGGCGGCCCCCGCGACCGCCGCCCCGGCTGAAGTCGCGGTCAAGGAGGAGAAGAAGCCCCTCTCCGCCGGCGCGAAGCTCGCCCTGGTCGGCACCGGTGCGCTCGCGCTCTTCCTGCTCAACGCGGTCGCTCCCGCTGAGATCACCCGGCACTTCACCGTGCTGACGCTCTCGGTGGTGATCGGGTTCTACGTGATCGGCCACGTGCACCACGCGCTGCACACCCCGCTGATGTCGGTGACCAACGCGATCTCCGGCATCGTCGTGGTCGGTGCGCTGCTGCAGCTGACCGTCTCCGACAACGTGGTGCTGGTGCTCGCAGGGGTAGCCACCCTGCTGGCGAGCATCAACATCTTCGGTGGCTTCGCCGTGACCCGCCGCATGCTCTCGATGTTCCGGAAGGCCTGATCATGGATATCTTCTCGATCGCCGGCGCGGCCTACCTCGTCGCCGCCCTCCTCTTCATCCTGTCGCTGGCAGGTCTGTCCAAGCACGAGACCGCCTCCCAGGGCTGGCTCTACGGCGTGGCCGGCATGGCCCTGGCGCTGATCGCGACCGTCATCCAGGTCGTCGACGGTGGCACCACCACCGCGGTTCTGATCCTGGTCGGCGCGGTCGCCGTCGGTGCGGTCATCGGCCTGTGGCGCGCCAAGGTCGTCGAGATGACCGGGATGCCCGAGCTGATCGCGCTGCTCCACTCCTTCGTGGGCCTGGCCGCCGTCCTGATCGGCTGGAACGGCCACCTCGAGGCCGCCGCCGGCCACATCCACGGGGGCGCGATCCACTCCGCCGAGGTCTTCATCGGCGTCTTCATCGGTGCGGTGACCTTCACCGGCTCGATCGTCGCGTTCCTCAAGCTCTCGGCCCGGATGAAGTCGGCGCCGCTGATGCTCCCCGGCAAGAACGTCATCAACATCGGCGCGCTCGTCGTCTTCGCGATCCTGACGGTCGTCTACGTCATCAACCCGACGCTCCCGCTGCTGATCGCCGTCACGGTCGTGGCGCTGGCGCTCGGCTGGCACCTGGTCGCCTCCATCGGTGGCGGCGACATGCCGGTCGTGGTCTCGATGCTCAACAGCTACTCCGGATGGGCCGCGGCCGCCTCGGGCTTCCTGCTCAGCAACGACCTGCTGATCGTCACCGGCGCCCTGGTCGGCTCCTCGGGTGCGTACCTCTCCTACATCATGTGCAAGGCGATGAACCGCTCGTTCATCTCGGTCATCGCCGGTGGCTTCGGCATCGAGGCCGGTCCGTCCGGTGACGTCGACTACGGCGAGCACCGCGAGATCAACGCCGAGGACACCGCCGAGCTGCTCGCCGGCGCCTCCTCCGTCGTGATCACCCCGGGCTACGGCATGGCCGTCGCCCAGGCGCAGTACCCGGTCGCCGAGCTCACCCGCATCCTGCGGGACAAGGGCGTGGACGTACGTTTCGGCATCCACCCGGTCGCCGGCCGCCTGCCGGGCCACATGAACGTCCTGCTGGCCGAGGCCAAGGTGCCCTACGACATCGTCCTGGAGATGGACGAGATCAACGACGACCTGGCCGAGACCGACGTCGTCCTGGTCATCGGTGCCAACGACACCGTGAACCCGGCCGCCGCCGAGGACCCCGGCTCGCCGATCGCCGGCATGCCTGTCCTGCGGGTCTGGGAGGCCAAGAACGTGGTCGTCTTCAAGCGGTCGATGGCCGCGGGCTATGCCGGTGTGCAGAACCCGCTCTTCTTCCGCGAGAACTCGCAGATGCTCTTCGGCGACGCGAAGACCAAGGTCGACGAGATCGTCGGCGCCCTCGCCCGGGTGCCTGCCTGACCTGGAAGAACACTGATAAACACCACCTGACCAGCGGAAACGTGACGCACGTCTCGCCCTGCTGAATTCTGTACGGCTCGGGCACGACACCCAGAATGAGTGTCGTGTCCGAGCCGTTCGCAGACTCCCTCGAGTCGATCCGCGTCCCCCACACCCTGCTGGAGGACGCGCTCGGCTACGTGACCAGCATCGTGGTGACCTCGCTGGGTCTCTACCTGATCCAGTCGGTCGGCTCGGTGACCGGCGGCACCGCCGGCCTGAGCCTGCTGGTGAGCTACTGGACAGGGCTGCCGTTCGAGGTGCTCTTCGTGCTGGTCAACCTGCCGTTCTTCGGCCTCGCGCTCTCCAAGAAGGGCGCCTGGTTCACGGCCCGGTCGCTGGGCTGCGTCATCGCGGTCTCGGCGATGACCCGGGTGCACGCCGATCTGCTCCCGCTCGACGGCCTCGACACGATCTACGGCGTCCTCGCCGGCAACCTGCTCGTCGGTCTCGGCCTCCTGGTGATCTTCCGGCACGGCGCCTCGCTGGGCGGGTTCAACGTGCTCGCCCTGGTTCTCCAGGAGCGCCTCGACCTGCGCGCCGGGTACGTCCAGATGGGCCTCGACCTCAGCGTCATCCTGCTCGCGCTCGCCGTCGTCTCGCCCGCGACCGTCCTGCTCTCCGCGCTCGGCGCGGTCGTCCTCAACATCATCCTGGCCTTCAACCACCGCCCGGGTCGCTACCTCGCCTGACGCCCACTGAGACAGTTTGTCGCTCGAATCGGTAGACATTGCAGAATGGATGCATGACTGCCGCGAAGCGTGCGCCCCAGCCTGGCGCCGAGGACCTGACCGAGCACCTGCGTGACCGCTGGTCGGTGAGCGTCTTCGACCCGTCGCACGAGGTCGCCGACGAGGAGATCAGGCTTCTCCTGGAGGCGGCCCGGTGGGCGCCGAGCGCGGGCAACAGCCAGCCGTGGTCGTTCCTGGTCCTGCCGCGCGGATCGGCCGGGCATCGGACCTTCGTGTCGCACCTGTCTCGCGGCAACTCCGGCTGGGTGCCACGCGCCTCGGCCGTCTTCGTCGCGGTCGCGCAGGTCGGCGTCGACCCCGACGGCAATGGCCCGAAGTGGTCGGACTACTCCCACTACGACCTCGGCCAGGCGGCCGCACACCTCACCGTCCAGGCGGCCTCGCTCGGGCTCTCCTCCCATCAGTTCGCCGGTTTCGACCACGGCGCCGTGGCAGCTGCGTTCGGCGTACCGGACTGGTGGAAGGTGATGACCGGCATCGCGGTCGGACGCCACGGCGACCCCGCGCAGGTCGATCCACGCGATGCCGAGCGCGAGGAGCGCGAGCGCGTCCGGCGACCGCTCGAGGAGATCGCATTCGCCGACAAGTGGGGCACACCCTGGGCGTGACCCGCCCGGGGAGCCCGTCCGGGGAGCGGTCCAAAAAGGTCGTACCCAGCGGGGCATCGGTCTAAGGTGCCCGGGTGAAGAACGGTCAGGGAGCAGGTCGGCTCCGGCGCGTGGCAGCAGGTCTGCTCGCGCTGGGGGTGCTGGGTGCTGGGCTGGCGACCACCGCCCCGGCAGCCGTCGCGGCGCCCGACGACGGCGTCGGTGAGTCCTCTCGCACCCGTTACGTGCTCGACGAGAAGGCCCGGACCGTCAAGGTGAAGTCCGAGGTCACGGTCACCAACCAGCAGCCGAGCACGGCCACGACCTACTACTACCTGACCGGGCACGCGATCCCGATCCCGGCCGGCGCGAAGAAGGTCCGGGCGACCAGCAACGGGGCGAAGCTGCCGGTGAGCACGGAGAAGGTCAAGGGCACCGGTCTCGAGGTGGTCACGGTCTCCTTCCCCAACCTCTACTACGGCAAGTCGCGCACCATCACCTGGACCTATGAGCTGACGGGTGCCCCGATCCGGGCGAAGAAGAACCGCATCCGGATCGGCGACGGCTACGCCGTCTTCCCGGTGATCGGCCTCGGCGACGACGGGCAGGTGACCGTCGACGTCGTGCTGCCGAAGTCGATGACGTTCACCGCCTCCTCGGGTGACTTCACCAAGCGCACCAAGGGCAGGACGACGACCTGGCACTCCGAAGGCGACTTCGTCGACGCCGGTGTCTCCGCGCGCGACCCGAAGGCCTTCGACGAGAAGAAGATCGCGATCGGTGACACGAAGCTGTCGCTGCAGAGCTTCCCCGACGACAAGGAGTGGCTCGGCTTCGTCGAGAAACGGGTCACCGAGGGCATGCCGGTGCTGGAGGAGCTGACCGGCAACGAGTGGCCCGGAGGTCTGGAGACGATCCGTGAGGACGGCTCGGCGGAGGCGGTCGGCTACGCCTGGTTCGACTCCGACGCCGACGAGATCGTCGTCTCCGAGGACCTGGACACGGCGATCCTCTACCACGAGATGACCCACGCCTGGATCAACCCCGACATCGTCAACGGTCGCTGGCTGAGCGAGGGCCTGACCGAGTACGTCGCCCAGCAGGCGACCAAGAAGGTCGGTGCCAAGGGGCAGAAGTACGGCAAGGTCAAGCGTGGCGGCAAGGACGCCTTCCCGCTCGTCGCGTGGGACGCCGAGGGCTGGAGCCAGGAGAACGACGCCTACGGCTATCCGGCCTCCTACACCGCCGTCTCGGCCATGCTCGCGGACCTCTCCGACGAGCAGCTCACCCGGGTGATCGACGACGTCTACGACGGCCGCAGCGGTTACGACGCCGCCGACGACGAGATCACCCGCGGCCGGGTCGACTGGCGCTTCTTCCTCGACATCGTGCAGCGCTACGACGCCGACGCCTCCGCGGAGAAGCCGCTGAAGACCTGGGTGCTCACCCGCGCCGAGGCCAAGCAGCTCGAGCCCAGGACCGAGGCCCGCAAGACGTACGCCGAGATCGACCGCGTCAACGGCGAGTGGCTGCCGCCGCAGGGACTCCGCGAGGTCATGGCCGAGTGGAACTTCGCGCACCTCGACGACGTCGTGGGTCAGATCGGCGAGGCGAACGTCGATGCGGCCGCGGTCCAGGAGGCGGCCGAGAAGGCCGACCTGCCGGTGCCGACGGCAGCCAGGAAGGCCTACGAGGGAGCCAACGAGGAAGCCCTCTACCGCGAGCTCGCCACCTCCCTTCCCCGCACCGCCGAGGTGATCACCGAGGTCGGTGAGGCGTCGGCCGACGTCGACGGGATGCAGGACCCGCTCACCGAGCTCGGCGAGCTGGTGCTGTTCCTCGACGTGGGTGCGGCCAGCGCACGCGCCGACCTGAACGACGGCTATCTCGAGGACGCCTCCGACACCGCGGCCGGCGTCCGCGCCCGGGCCGACTGGGCACTGGTCACCGGCCTGGTGGCGCTGCTCGTGCTCGCGGGTGTGGCGTACGCGGTGTTCCGGGTGTTCTGGAACCCGAGAGCGCGGCGCCGGCGGGCGGAGCGCAGGGCCTTCCTCGCGCAGGCGAAGCAGACCAGGAAGGCCGGGGCTCCCTGGGAGAACCGCCAGGCATTGCCTCCGCAGATGCCGCCGCAGGCACCGCCGCCGTCAGTCGGTGGCGAGTTCTTCGGCGTACAGCGCGGCCCCGACGGCCCCGGCGGTGTTGAGCAGTTTCGCCGGAATGATCTCGGTGTCCAGGTCGAGCAGCGGCAGGAACTCCGCCGCTTCCTTCGAGACCCCTCCGCCGACCAGGAATAGGTCGGGGGAGAAGAGCATCTCCAGGTGGCGGTAGTACTTCTGGAGCCGCTTGGCCCAGTGCTTCCAGGAGAGCTCCTCGCGCTTGCGGGCGACGTTGGAGGCGCGGGTCTCGGCGTCGTGGCCGTCGAGCTCGAGGTGGCCGAGCTCGGAGTTGGGCACGAGCACGCCGTCGTAGAGAAGCGCTGAGCCGATGCCGGTGCCGAGCGTGGTCATGATGACCAGTCCTCGCCTGCCCTTGGCGGCGCCGAAGCGGACCTCGGCCAGCCCGGCGGCGTCGGCGTCGTTGACCACGTGCACGTCGCGCCCGGTGGCGGCGGTGAAGATCGCGTCCGCGTCGGCCCCGATCCACGACTTGTCGATGTTGGCCGCGGAGTGGACCACCCCGTGGCGTACGACGCCGGGGACGGTCACGCCGACCTTCCCGTCGTAGTCCGGGAACTGCGAGAGCAGCTCCACGAAGATCTCGGCGATGGCGTCAGGAGTGGAGCGCTCGGGGGTCGGGATGCGTACGCGTTCCTCGGCGAACTCGCCGGTCGCGAGGTCGATCGGGGCACCCTTGATGCCCGTGCCGCCGAAGTCGATGCCGAAGGGCAGGCTCGTCGTCATGCGGACCATCCTATTTACAAGCACCGACGTGACGTACGACACTTGACAGATCATCCCGATTTGTCAAAGGGGGCCGACGATGGAGATGGCCAACAGCACCGTGCCCGACGGTTCGACCGAGCAGTGGCGCGACAAGAAGCGCTATCTGTGGCTGCTGGGTCTGGTGGTTCCGATTCTCGGCTTCGTCGCGATCGGCGGTTGGCACCTCACCGACATCAGCGCGTTCCTGTGGACCGGACCGATCATCATCCTCATCGTGGTGCCGGCGATCGACCTGTTCGCGGGGCTCGACCAGTCCAACCCGCCCGACGACATGATCGAGGCGCTGGAGAACGACAGGTACTACCGCTGGATCGTCTACTCCTATCTCCCGCTGCAGTACGCCGTCTTCATCGGCGGCATGGCCATCGCCGCCCACGGCGCCTTCGACGGCCACACGTTGAGCATGCTCGACCGGATCGGGATGGCCATCTCGATCGGCTGCATCGGTGGCATCGGCATCAACACCGCGCACGAGCTCGGTCACAAGCGCGAGGACGTGGAGCGCTGGCTCTCCAAGGTCGCGCTCGCCCAGAGCTTCTACGGCCACTTCTACATCGAGCACAACCGCGGCCACCACGTCCGCGTCGCCACCCCCGAGGACCCGGCCTCGGCCAAGGTCGGCGAGTCCTTCTACGCCTTCTGGCCGCGCACGGTCTCGGGATCGCTGAAGAGCGCGTGGCGGCTGGAGAAGAAGAGGTACGCCCGCCGCGGCCAGCATCCGTTCCGACTCGGCAACGACGTACTCAACGCTTGGCTGATGTCCGCGGTGCTCTGGGGCGCCCTGATCGTGTGGCTCGGGCCGGCGGTGATCCCGTTCCTGCTGATCCAGGCGGTGGTCGGGTTCTCGCTGCTCGAGGTGATCAACTACATGGAGCACTACGGCATGCTGCGGCAACGCGTGGGCAGGCGCTACGAGCGCGTCGACCCCAGCCACTCGTGGAACTCCAACAACATCGCCACCAACGTGCTGCTCTACCACTTGCAGCGTCACAGCGACCACCACGCCAATCCCGTACGTCGCTACCAGACGTTGCGCGACTACAAGGAGTCGCCGGTGCTGCCGACCGGCTACGCCGGGATGATCCTGCTCGCGATCCTGCCGCCGGTGTGGCGCCGGGTGATGGACCCCCGGGTGCTGGCGCACTTCGACGGAGACATGTCCCGAGCCAACATCCTGCCGCGCAAGCGGGACATGATCCTGGCGAAGTATCCGCCGCCTGCCGCCGACCGCGCCGAGGCCGGCGACGACACCGTCGCGCAGGTCATCGCGGCCGAGGTGCTGGCCGCGCGCTGCCCCGGGTGCGGCTACACCTACCGCGTCGAGGAGGGCAACGAGGCGGAGGGCTTCGCGGCCGGCACCGCCTGGGCGGACGTCCCCGACGACTGGTGCTGTCCGGACTGCGGTGTCCGGGAGAAGATCGACTTCGTGCCACTGGCGTCGAACTCGGTCGAGCCCTAGGGGCCGGGCGCACTAGACTCTCGGCCCATGTCGGCCGGCGTACCAGAATCCACCCGTCAGCGGATCCTCGACGCTGCCGTCGAGATGACGACCGAGACCGGGTGGGCGAGCGTGACGATGTCCCGCATCGCGGAGCGGTGCGGGATCAGCCGGCAGACCGTCTACAACGACATCGGCGCCAAACCGGCGCTGGCCAAGTCGCTGATCCTGCGCGAGCTCGAGCAGTTCCTCGCCGTCGTGAGCGCGGCCTTCGACGAGGAGGACGACTTCATGCTGGCGATCCGCCAGGCGACGTACGGCGTGCTCGACCGTGCCCAGGACAACAAGCTGCTGCATGCGGTCGTCTCGGCGACCCACGGTGCGGACACCGAGCTGCTGCCCTACCTGACCAGCCACAGCGAGGGGCTCCTCGGCTACGCCACCGAGATCATCCACGAGCACATCAAGAGGTTCGACCACGGTCTGAGCGACCATCAGGCGGATGTCGCCATCGAGACGATCGTGCGAGTCGTGCTCAGCCACGTCATGCAGCCCACCAAGTCACCTGACGAGACCGCCGACGACATCTTGTGGCTGGTGTCCCGGGTCCTTGCCTGAGTTACCCGTGAGTTGGGTGGTCACCAACCCTCGCCTAACCTTCCTGCGGGGAGGTAGATGGATGCGACAGGTCTCGTTGAGAGCGACCGCGGCGGTCGGGGCGGTGCTCGTGGTGACCCTGGCAGCCTGTGCGGGGGAGCCGTCGGCGCCGGCCTCCGCCCCCAGCGGCAGCCCGAGCGCCAGCGAGACGGCGAAGGACGAGAGTCCGGTCGCCGACCCCTCGCACGCCGTGGAGATGCCCGGCAAGCGCGAGGGCACGCTGCACTCCACCGACCTGCTGATCCTCTCCGAGGACACCCTCTCCTCCAGCGACGTCAAGAAGATCCGTGGGCTCGACGGGGTCTCCGGTGTCGAGCAGATCTCGATGGCCCAGGTCAGCGTCGAGGGACGGCTGGTGAAGGTGGTCGCGGTCGACCCGTCGACCTACCGCAACTTCGCCCCCTTCCAGAGCGCCGACTCCGACGAGGTCTGGCAGCGTGTCGCCGGCGGTGAGGTCGCGATCGATCCCGAGCGCCAAGACGAGCTTCCTGCCGACAAGGACGGGTTCGTTCAGCTGGGGTCCAAGAAGGACGCGACGAAGGTCCACGTCGGCGCCTACGCTCCCCAGCCGCCAGGCCTCGCCGCCGCCGTGGTCAACCACAAGTGGGGCGAGGAGATGGGCATGGAGAAGGGCAACGCGCTCATCGTCTCCACCGCCGCCATCGCCCCCAACCGGGTCGTCGCGCCGATCCAGAAGGTCGTCGGCTCGGACGCCTCGGTGCAGCGCCTCGACGTCGTCGCCCGCGCCGGCCTCGACCCCAACGCACCCCAGAAGGCGTACGTCGTCGGCACCGTCGCCGAAGCGGTCGGCAACTACACCTACCGCGCCAACGGCGACGGCACCATCACCCCCGCCGCGAGCTGGGTCAGATCACACATCGTGACCGCGCAGGTGCCGATCCTCGGCTCGGTGACCTGCAACAAGGTGATGATCCCGCAGCTGCGCGCCGCGCTGCAGGAGGTCGTCGACCGTGGCCTGGCCAGGAAGATCGACCCGTCCCAGTACGCCGGCTGCTACTACCCCCGGTTCATCGCCAACACCACCCAGCTCTCCAACCACGCCTTCGGCACCGCCGTCGACCTCAACACCGCCGGCAACCAGCGCGGCACCGTCGGCGAGATGGACCGCACCGTCGTCTCCATCTTCGAGCGCTGGGGCTTCACCTGGGGCGGCAACTGGAAGTGGACCGACCCGATGCACTTCGAGATGAACAGGATCGTCAAACCTGGCTAACCCCGGGGTTGTTGCCCGGCCGCTTGGGGGGTCGCATCTACGCTGGGGGCTGTGACGATCCTTGATGACGCCCGCCCGGGCATGGACGACAGCATCCGACCGCAGGACGACCTGTTCGGGTTCGTCAACGGCACCTGGCTCCGAGAGGTCGAGATTCCGGCCGACCGGTCCAGCTGGGGGCCGTTCGTGATGCTGGCCGACCAGGCCGAGAAGGACGTACGCGCGATCATCGAGGAGCTCGCGGCATCGGGCGGTGAGCCCGGCAGCGACGCCCAGAAGATCGGTGACCTCTTCGCGAGCTTCATGGACGAGGAGGCGGTGGCTGCCCGCGGCGTACGTCCGCTGGATGGCCTGAGGGCCGCTGTGGACGGGCTCCGCGACGCGGACGACCTGGCGGCGTTCCTGGGTGAGGTCGAGCGGATCGGCGGCCACGGGCTGTTCGGGTCCTACGTCGACAACGACGACAAGCAGTCCGACCGCTACATCTTCAACCTGCTCCAGGGCGGCCTCGGGCTGCCCGACAAGGACTACTACTTCGACGAGAAGTTCGCCGAGGTCCTCGGGAAGTACCAGGGCTACCTCGAGCGGCTCTACGCGCTCGCCGAGCACCCTGACCCGAGTGCGGCCGCGGAGACGATCATCCGGATCGACACCCGCCTGGCCGAGGGCCACTGGGCGCGCGAGGAGACCCGCGACAAGCAGAAGACCTACAACCTGCTGACCCTCGCCGAGCTGCGCGAGCTCGCCCCCAACTTCAACTGGGACGCCTACATCCGCAACCTCTCCGGCTCGAAGCTGACCACCGAGGCGGTGCTCGGTGAGGTGGTCGTGCGGCAGCCGTCCTACTTCGCCCACCTCTCCACCGTGCTCGGCGAGGTCGACATCGACGACTGGAAGCTGTGGCTCTACTTCCACGTGCTGCGCTGGGCCGCGCCCTACCTGACCGACGACTTCGTCCAGACCAACTTCGACTTCTACGGCCGCACCCTCAACGGCACCCCTGAGCTGCGGGAACGCTGGAAGCGCGGGGTCGCGCTGGTCGAGGGCGCGATCGGGGAGGCGGTCGGCAAGGAGTACGCCGCTCGCCACTTCCCGCCGGAGGCGAAGGCGCAGATGGACGAGCTGGTCCACAACCTCCTGGAGGCCTACCGCAAGTCGATCTCCGAGCTCGACTGGATGGGCGAGGAGACCAAGGAGAAGGCCTACGAGAAGCTCGACAAGTTCACGCCCAAGATCGGCTACCCGAACAAGTGGCGCGACTACTCGGCGCTGCAGATCAGCAAGGACGACCTGATCGGCAACGTCTCCGCGGCGAGCATCTTCGAGACCGACCGGCAGCTCGGCAAGCTCGGCGGTCCCGTGGACCGCGACGAGTGGTTCATGCTGCCGCAGACGGTCAACGCCTACTACAACCCCGGCACCAACGAGATCTGCTTCCCGGCCGGGATCCTGCAGCGGCCCTTCTTCGACAAGGACGCCCACCCGGCGGAGAACTACGGCGGCATCGGCGCGGTGATCGGCCACGAGGTCGGCCACGGGTTCGACGACCAGGGCGCGCAGTTCGACGGCGACGGCAACATGCAGGACTGGTGGTCGCCGGAGGACAAGGCGGCCTTCGAGGTGAAGACCAAGGCGCTGATCGAGCAGTATTCCAAGCTCTCCCCGCGCGACCTGCCCGGCGAGTTCGTCAACGGCGCGCTGACCGTCGGCGAGAACATCGGCGACCTGGGCGGGCTGACGATCGCGCACACCGCCTACATGCTCGCGACCGGCGGCGCCGCCAGTGTCGGTGACCGGCAGCGGCTCTTCCTCAACTGGGCCTACGTGTGGCGTACGGTGCGCCGCAAGGAGCAGGCCCAGCAGTACCTCACGATCGACCCGCACAGCCCGCCGGAGTTCCGCGCCAACATCGCGCGCAACCTCGACGAGTTCCACGAGGTCTTCGGCACCGCTCCGGGCGACGGTCTCTGGCTCGATCCGGAGGAGCGCGTGCGGATCTGGTGACCCGTGCGGGTAGGGGTATCGGTGAATATTCGGTAACAACGTAAAGGAGTTACGCGGGAAGGCATCTTCACAAATTCGCATTGCAGGAAATTGTTTCTCCGCGCTATCGATTCTGGTGCAAGGATTCCGTCAATCCTGGCCCCCACAATCGAGGAGAACCCCACGATGCGTATCGTCCGAGTAGCGGGAGCAGCGACCGCTGCCGCTGTTGCAGGAACTGCCTTCATCGCCTCCTTCGGAAGCCCCGCCGGCGCCACCCCTGCCGACACCGCCTCCACGATCACGCCGGCGAGCATCACGGCGACCGGCCTGGCCGCCCAGAAGATCGTCGACGACGAGTCGATCGCGAAGGAGGCCATCAGCGCGCTGACGAGCAAGCCGTCGACCTGGAAGGTCGGCGCGGGCCAGGAGCTCGAGCCGGTGGTGACCCTGAAGGACACCAACGGGGCCACCCACGTACGGATGAACCGGACCTACCAGGGCCTCGAGGTCGTGGGGGGCGACCTGGTCGCCCACCGGAGCAGGTCCGGCGCCCTGACCTCCGTCTCGCAGGGGCTGACCAAGGTGCTCGACCTCTCGGTGAAGCCGACCGTCACCGAGGCCGCGGCCACCAAGGCCGCGCTGACGCTCGACGCGGTCACCAAGACGATCACCGGTCTGAAGGCCGACAAGAAGTACGCCCCCGAGCTCGTCGTCGACGCGGTCGACGGCACCCCGACGCTGGCCTGGCGCGTGACCACCAAGGGCAAGCAGGACGACGGCACGCCGTCTCGTCTCGCGACCTATGTCGACGCGGCCACCGGCAAGGTGCTGCGTCGCGTCGAGGGCATCCACACCATCGACGGCGAGGGCACCACCCTCTACTCCGGCACCGTCCCGCTGCAGGTGAAGCAGAACGGCTCGACGTACGAGCTGCGTGACGAGACCCGGGGCGGCACCTACACGACCGACATGAACAACGCCGAGGACAGCCTGCTGTGCCAGCTCCTCGGGTTCGGATGTTCCACCGGCACCGTGGTCACCAGCCCGACCACGACCTTCGGCAACGGCTCCAACACCGACCGGGACACCGCGGCCGCCGACGCCCAGTACGGCACCAACGTCACCTGGGACTACTTCAAGAACGTCCATGCCCGCGACGGCATCTTCGGCGACGGCTCGGGCTCGTTCAACCGCGTCCACTACGGCAAGAACTACGTCAACGCCTTCTGGGACGGCGAGAAGATGACGTACGGCGACGGCGACGGTGTCGGCTACGGGCCGCTGGTGTCCCTGGATGTCGCCGGCCACGAGATGACCCATGGCGTCACCGAGAACACCTCCGGCCTGGAGTACTCCGGTGAGTCCGGTGGCCTCAACGAGTCGACCTCGGACATCTTCGGGACGGCGGTCGAGTTCTACGCGAACAACGCCGAGGACAAGGGCGACTACCTGATCGGTGAGTCCTTCATCCTCGACGGTGGCGACCCGCTGCGTCGGATGGACAACCCGTCCGCCGACGGCAACTCGGTCAACTGCTGGTCCCCCTCGACCGGCAACCTCGACGTCCACTACTCCAGCGGCGTCGGCAACCACTTCTTCTACCTGCTCTCCGAGGGCTCGGGCACCAAGACCATCGGTGGCGTCGAGCACTCGAGCACGACCTGCGACGGCTCGACGATCACCGGCATCGGTCGCGACAAGGCCGAGAAGATCTGGTTCCGTGCGAACTCGACCTACTTCACCTCGACCACCGACTACGCCGGCGCACGCGACGCGACGGTGCAGGCGGCGTCCGACCTCTACGGTGCCGCCAGTGCCGAGGTCAAGGCCGTCGAGGCGGCGTGGACCGCGGTGTCCGTGAGCTGACCTGAGAGCGGCATCCGACGGCGCCGTCCCTTCCGAAGACGGCGCCGTCGACCGCATTTGGTAACTAAAGTACGAATTCGGGCGTGTGGTTATGCGGGTGCGCCGATTGGACGCATACTGGAGATGCCGGGCCGGTTCTGCGGGTCCCCGTGGGGGAGGACCAACAGCGCCGGCTCGGCGTCGTTTTCCCGCCCGGTGGACATTGCGGTGAATAACGGTTCGCGTGGACGGGTCCTCGCTGTCTACCCTGGAGCCATGCACTCCGGTATCGCCTACATCCGCCTGCGCTCCGTCGCCTGACGGCGGCGCTGCGAGGCATACTCACGCCGCTGTCCGGCCATAGCCGGGTAGCCGCTTCTCGCTTCCCGGCTCCCGTACGCGAGCTGGAAGTTCACTTTCGTGTCTGTACAGACCCACCACACCTCTGCCCACCTGCGCGCCGAGGACATCTCGGTCACCCGTGGCGGCCGCCCCGTCCTGCGCCACGTCTCCCTGACCATCTCCGCGGCCAACCGGTCCCGGCTGGCCGTCGTCGGCGAGAACGGCCGCGGCAAGACCACACTCCTCCACGTCCTGGCCGGGCTGCTCGTCCCCGACTCCGGGCATGTTCAGCGGCACGGCAGCCTCGGGATCGCCCATCAAGCACTGGACGTACGTCCTGGGGACACCGTCGGCACCCTCACCTCCGCCGCACTGGCCGAGTCGGATGAGGCGCTCCGGGCGCTCGACGAGGCTGCCGAGGCCCTCGCCCAGGACCCGATGGACTCCGCGGGGACGTACGCCGCGGCGCTGGAGCGCGCGACCGCGCTGGACGCCTGGGACGCCGAACGCCGGGTGCAGATCGCGCTGGAGGCGCTCGGCGCATGCACCGATCACGGTCGGGAGCTGGCGACGCTGTCGGTCGGGCAGCGCTACCGGGTGCGGCTGGCCTGCCTGCTCGGCGCGCACCACGACCTCCTCGTGCTCGACGAGCCGACCAACCATCTCGACGCCTCGGGGCTGGCGTTCCTGTCCGAGCGGATCCGCGCCCATGCCGGCGGGGTCGTCGTGGTCTCCCACGACCGCCTGCTGCTCCGTGACGTCGGCGTCGAGTTCCTCGACCTGGACCCGAGCGAGGACGGCCGGCCCCGGACGTACGCCGGCGGGTATCAGGGCTGGCAGGAGGGCCGGCGGCGCGACCGCGAGCGCTGGGAGCAGGACTTCGCGGCCCAGCAGGAGGAGCACCGACGGCTCCAGGACTCGGTCTCGGCGGCCCGGGACCGGCTGAGCACGGGCTGGCGCCCGCCCAAGGGGGCCGGGAAGCACCAGCGGCAGACCCGCGCTCCCGGTCTGGTGCGCTCCTTCAACCGCGACCTCGCGGCTCTCGAGGCGCACCGCATCTCCGTGCCGGAGCCGCCGATGGCGCTGCGGTTCCCCTCGCTCCCCGGCGATGTCGGAGGCACGCTGCTGCGGTGTGAGGACGTCGGTGTTCCCGGGCGCCTGCCCGGACCGATCTCGTTCGGGATCGACGCCGGTGACCGACTCCTGGTCACCGGCCCGAACGGAGCGGGCAAGTCGACGTTGCTCCAGGCGCTGGGTGGCAGGCTCGCTCCTTCGACGGGATCGGTATGGGTCTCGCCCGGGGCGCGGGTCGAGCTGGTCGGTCAGGAGGAGCCGGCCTGGGAGCCAGGTCTGACCGCGGCCGAGATCTATGCGCAGCACTGTGGGCGGCTGGTCGCCGACGGGGTGGTGCCCGAACGGGCGGTCGTCTCGCTTCGATCGACAGGGCTGATGGACGCCGAGGCGCGGCGTACGCCTGCGGCGCGGTTGTCCCAGGGGCAGCAGCGGCGGCTCGACCTGGCGCTGCGGCTGGCCTCGCGGCCGCACCTGCTGATCCTGGACGAGCCGACGAACCACCTGTCCGCCGGGCTGGTCGACGAGCTGACCGTCGCCTTGCGTACGACGTCTGCGGCCGTGGTGGTGGCGACTCATGATCGGCAGATGCTGGCTGACCTCTCGGGCTGGCCGCGGTTGGCGCTGGGCCACTCTGTCGGAGGTGCCTGATAGACAGGTGGTCATGACTGATCCCGCTGGCGACGTACGTTCACGTGCCGAGGCGCATCTGCGCGCCCTGGTGGGGCGCCCGGATGCGGCTCTGCGCGAGGACCAGTGGTCGGCGATCTCGGCGCTGGCGGTCGAGCGCCGTCGGGCGCTGGTGGTGCAGAAGACCGGCTGGGGGAAGTCGGCGGTCTACTTCGTCGCGACCCTGCTGCTCCGCGAGGCCGGGCTCGGGCCGACGGTGATCGTCTCGCCGCTGCTCGCCCTGATGCGCAACCAGATCGCCGCCGCGCAGCGCGCCGGGATCCGGGCGGTGACGATCAACTCGACCAACCCCGAGGACTGGGTCTCGATCGAGGAGGCCATCCACGCGGGCGAGGTCGACGTCCTGCTGGTCTCCCCCGAGCGGCTCAACAACCCCAAGTTCCGCGACGCGGTGCTGCCCCGGCTGGCCGCCGAGTGCGGCCTGCTCGTGGTCGACGAGGCCCACTGCATCTCCGACTGGGGACACGACTTCCGGCCCGACTACCGCCGGATCCGTACGCTGCTGGCCGACCTCCCCGAGGGGATCCCGGTGCTCGCGACGACCGCCACCGCCAACTCCCGGGTGACCGCGGACGTCGCCGAGCAGATGGGTTCGGGGGTTCTCGTGCTGCGAGGATCGTTGGACCGGGAGTCGCTGCGGCTCGCGGTGGTCTCGTTGAAGACCCCCGAGCAGCGGCTCGCCTGGCTCTCCGACCACCTCTCCGAGCAGCCCGGGTCGGGCATCGTCTACTGCCTGACGGTCGCCGCGACCGAGGAGATCGCCGACTACCTGCGCTCGCGGGGCCACGACGTCGCCGCCTACTCCGGACGCACCGAGGCGGCCGAGCGGGCTGAGCTGGAGGAGTCGCTGGCCGCCGGGAAGATCAAGGCGCTGGTGGCCACCTCGGCGCTCGGCATGGGCTTCGACGCGACGCTCGGGTTTGTCGTCAACATGGGCGCACCCTCCTCGCCGGTCTCCTACTACCAGCAGGTCGGCCGTGCCGGCCGCGGCACCTCCGACGCCTCCGTCGTGCTGCTCCCGGGCGTCGAGGACCGCGACATCTGGGCCTACTTCGCTTCGCTCGCCTTTCCGCCCGAGGAGCAGGTGCGCCAGACCCTGGGAGTCCTCTCCGAGGCGGGACGGGCGCTGTCCACCCAGGCGCTGGAGACGTACGTCGACCTGTCCCGCTCCCGCCTCGAGCAGATGCTCAAGGTGCTCGACGTCGACGGCGCGGCCCGCCGGGTCGGCGGTGGCTGGGAGGCGACCGGCGTCCCCTGGGACTATGACGCGGAGCGGTATGCGCGGGTCGCGGAGGCTCGGCGCCGCGAGCAGGACGCGATGCTCGCCTACATCTCGACCGACCGGTGCCGGATGCGGTTCCTGCGCGAGCAGCTCGACGATCCCGGCGCCGTCGACTGCGGCCGGTGCGACAACTGCGGTGGCTTCGAGGTCACCTCGACGGTGTCCGAAGGCGCTGTCGAGGAGGCGTCGGCCCGGCTGGCGCGGCCGGGGGTGGTCGTGGAGCCGAAGAAGATGTGGCCCACCGGTCTCGACCGGCTCGGCATCTCGCTCAAAGGCAAGATCAAGGAGGGCCCGCTCGAAGGCCGCGCGGTCGCCAGGCTGACCGACCTCGGCTACGGCCAGGCGCTGCGCGAGCTCTTCCGTGAGCCCGCCCAGGACGGCCCGGTGCCGGTGCCGTTGGTGAAGGCGGTCGTCGAGGTCCTCGGCGACTGGAAGCCCCGGGTGGCCGGCATCGCCTACGTCGAGTCGGCGACCCGCCCGACCCTGACCCGCGACTTCGCCGAGGGTCTCTCGCGCTATCTCCGCGTCCCGGTCCTCGGCTCGTGGGCCATCGTCGACCCCGAGGTCGGGCCTGGCCAGGGTGCCTCCAACTCCGCCCAACGGGTCGCCGCCGTCGGTCGCCGGTTCTCGCTCCATGCCGAGGTGCCACCGGGTGCCGACGTACTGCTCGTCGACGACCGCGTCGCGACCGGCTGGACCGTCACCCTCGCCGCCCGCGCCCTGCTCGACGCCGGCGCCGGCTCGGTGAGCCCGTTGGTGCTGGCGACGACGACGTAGGACGCGCCGCCTCAGGTCGCCGGCCGGACGATGCCGTGGTCGTACGCGAAGACGATGGCGGCGGCGCGGTCGCGGAGGTCGAGCTTGGCGAAGATGCGGCCGATGTGGGACTTGACCGTCAGCTCGGAAATGACGAGCCGCTCGGCGATCTCGGAGTTGGTCCAGCCGGAGGCGAGGCCGCGGAGCACCTCGAGCTCGCGGTCGGTGAGCTCGGAGACCTCGACCGCCCTCGATGCCGGCGGAGCGACCGCGGAACGGTAGGTGGCCAGGACCCGGCCGGTGATGGCGGGGTCGAGCCAGGCGTCGCCGAGCGCGACGGAGCGTACGGCCATGACCAGCTCCTCGGCGGGCGAGTCCTTGAGGATGAAGCCGGCGGCCCCGGCGCGCAGGGCCCCGGAGACGAGCTCGTCCTCGTCGAACGTGGTCAGCACCAGCACCGGCGGAGCCTCCGGCAGCGCCCGCACCAGGCCGGTCGCGGTGATCCCGTCGACCTGCCGCATCCGAAGATCCATGACCACGACGTCGGCCGGGTTGGCCTCGAGGGCGGCGACCACCTCCGAGCCGTCCGCGCACTCGGCGACGATCTCCATCCCGTCGCGCCGTCGAAGGATGCGGCGCAGGCCGCTGCGTACGAGTTCCTGGTCGTCGACCACGATCACCCGGATCGGCGGGGCTCCGTTGCTGGCGGTGGGGTTGACCGGCGTCATGCGAGGGCCTTGCGGATGAGACAGTGCGGTGGGATCACGAGGTCAACCTTCCACATCGATTCCTCGGCTCCTGCCGACAACCGGCCGCGGAGCTGCTCGGCACGAGCTGCCATGCCGGCCAGCCCGGATCCCTCGCCGACCCCGCGCCGGGTGCCGACGAGCGGGTTCTGCACGGAGAGACGTACGCCGTCCGCGACCGCCAGCGAGACCGAGACCGGTGCGCCGGGGGCGTGCCGGATGGCGTTGGCGAGGGATTCCTGCAGGATCCGGTAGATGCCCAGGCCGACGCCGGCGTCGATGCGGGAGAGATCGCCGGTGGACGAGAACGTGATCGTCTGCCCTGCGCTGCGACCCTCCTCGACGAGCCGGACCACGTCGGCGGCACCGGGGAGCGGAGCCGTCCCGGCGCCGGAGGTCGACAGCACCCCGATCGTACGGCGGATCTCGGCCATCGCCCGGCGCCCGACGGCCTCGGCCTCGGTGAGCGCGGAGACCGCCTCGTCCGGGTCGTCGCCCTCGGCGACGGAGCGTCGCGCCGCGGTCAGATGGAGCAGGGTGATCGAGAGCGAGTGGCCGACGAGATCGTGGATCTCGCGGGCGATCCGGGTGCGCTCGGCCTCCGTCGCGCGGGCGTGCTCCTGCGACCGGGCCTGCCGCTCGGCGCGCAGTGCCCGCATCTGGGCGAGCATCATCAGCCCGCACACCCAGCCGACGAAGAGCAGCAGGAAATGGACGCCGATGCCGCTGGGTGTGTCCGTGGCGAAGACCCCCATCACCACGCCCGACGCGATCCCGTAGAGGGTCCCGGTGCGGAGGCCCTCGCGGATGACCATCTCGAGGGTGAGCGGGACCAGCACCGCAGGGGCGAAGTCGTGCTGCGGCCAGAACGCGGTCGCCGGCTCAGACATCAGCCACGCGGACCCGGCGAGCGTCGGCACCAGGTCGACGACCCACATGTTGTGCTTGAGCCAGTCGCGGGAGGTCGGGACGAAGAAGATGCTCAGCGAGGGCACGACGATCACCAGCCCCGCCACGACCATCGGCCCCGTGGTCTCCCGCTGCAGCACCGCGACGGTCACCACTCCGAGGAGTGCGGCGGCGGACAGCAGCGGCGCCCACCAGGGGATGTCGAGGTCCTTGCTGCGTACGCGCCCGTCCAGGTAATCACGCACGTCGCGAGCGAGACTCCGGACACTCATGCCGTCCAGTCTAGGAACGCGTGACCCGGGTCGCATCCGACCGTGGCAGGCGGTCGATCTCCTACCAGGGTAGGAAGGCAGGTGCCTGCCAGCGTGCGATGTGTCCGGGTGCCACCGATCACTAGCGTCGAACCATCATCCCAACGACAACGAAGACGGTGAGGACGATGACCTGGAGCCAGACCCACGAGCGCTACCGGCTGCTGAACGAGGCGGAAGCGGAGCTGCGCGCCGGCTTCGCACGCCGGCTGCCGTGGTCGCCGGCCTATGCGGACGCGTTCGGCACCCCGGAACGTCTGGCGCAGGCCCTCCGTCACCGGTGGCGGATCCGGTTCCAGGCACAGCTCGACCCGGCGCTCTCGCAGGAGGACTACGAGGCGACCTTCGCCGACCTGTTGGCCGACCTGGCACCGCTGATGGGCCGGATCGGCACCGACGAGTTCAGCGAGGAGCTGGCCGATGCCTCGGCCTGAGCTGTCGCCGATCGAGGGGGCGAGGTCGTACGCCCGCTGGGCCCTCTCCCAGGGCATCAACCGCGCGGTACTCAGCTTCGCATCGCGCCGCGGCGACCCGCTCGCCGAGCTGATGTGGTCGCGTGACGTGCCGGACTACGGCCGTCTGCGAGCGCGGGGTCCGCTCCACCTGAACCCGTTCATGGCCGGCACCGTGTCGTACGCCGCCGCCAACGAGATCCTGCGCAGCAGCGACTTCGGCGTCGGTGACGGCCAGGGCGAGCTGCCGGTGCCGCTGCGCTGGCTGCTCGGCAAGGTGAGCGCCCCCGACGCCCTGGGCCCGGTCGACCCGCCGTCGATGCTCGCGGTCGACCCGCCCCTGCACACCCGCTATCGCAAGCACGTCTCGAAGGCCTTCACCGCCCGCCGAGTCAGCTCGATGGCCGAGATGGTCACCGCCGTCGCCGGCGACCTGCTCGACGACCTCGACCCGCGCGAGGGGCGGGTCGACATCATCGAGGAGTACGCCGCGAAGCTCCCGATCGCCGTCATCGCCGAGCTGCTCGGTGTGCCGGCCGCGGACCGGGCCGACATCCTGCGCTGGGGCGACCAGGCCGCCGCGATCCTCGATCCGGGGCTGTCCTGGCGGGACTATTCCCGGGTCGAGACCGCGATGCGGTCGCTCCACCACTGGTTCGAGGCCCACGTACGCCGCCTCCGCTCCGACCCCGGCGACGACCTCCTCAGCGCCCTGGTGATCGCCGGCGACCTCGACGACATCGAGCTCCACGCCCTCGGGTTGTTGTTGCTGGCAGCCGGCTTCGAGACCACCGTCAACCTGCTCGGCAACGCCGTCGCGGCCCTGGATGCCCATCCCTCCCAGCGCGCGCTGTTCCTCGCCGACCTGTCCCTGGTCGACGGTGTCGTCGAGGAGACCCTGCGCTGGGACCCGCCCGTCATGGCCACCGTCCGCGAGGCCTATGCCGCCACGAGCGTGTCCGGCGTCGACGTCGCGAAGGGAACCGCCGTCGCCGTGGTCATCGGCGGAGCCAACCGCGACCCGTCGGTGTTCGAGGACCCCGACACGTACGACATCACCCGGGCCATCGCCGACCAGCACCTCTCCTTCTCCGCCGGCGCCCACTTCTGCCTCGGCGCCAGCCTCGCCCGCCTCGAAGCCCGCGTCGGCCTCCGCCTACTCTTCGAGCGCTTCCCGTCTCTCCGTGTCTCCGGCGAAGGCATACGCCGCCCCACCCGCATCCTCCGCGGCTACGCATCCCTGCCCGTCGCCCTGTGACCCGTGGTGTACTACTCCTACTGAGGCACCCGCCGGGGGTGCGATCGGAAGCCTCGGGAGGGCGGACATGGGGAACGGCGACGAGCTCAGCGTTGACTACGACAAGCTGAACAAGGTCCACCGGGACCTCGAGGAGCAGAAGAACCTGGTGCAGAGCCTTGACCTCGGGACCGCGCCAGCGGTGAGCGCATTCGGCGGCTCCGCCAAGGGCGAGTGGCTCGCCAACGCCGTAATCAAGGGTCACCAGAACATCAACCAGGCGAAGAAGGAGACCGTTCAGGGCTTGGAGCAGTACGCCAGCGCGGTCGATGACGCCATCAACGACATCACCCAGACCGACGAGGGCGCGGCGATGGTCGCGAAGAAGATGGCCGATGCTCTCGCGGTGATGAGCAACCCGCTGGTCATCTTCAGCGGGAAGCTCCCGATACCCTTCTGAGGCCCTCGGGGTCGGTCAGAGAACCTTGTACGTCGGCATGATCTGAGCGATCAACGCGTCGGCACCCTTGCGGTCGATGTCGGCCTGGTTGAAGCGCCATGTGATGGTGACACGATCCTCGCCACCGGGCACGACGGTGCCGTAGTGGTCCTGCCAGAAGCCCTCCCCCTCACCCTGGAAGTGGTAGAAGACTTCACCGTTGATCGTCACGTTCGGCAGCCGTTTCAGATTTTGAACGTCGTCGATCAGCGCGTTCTCCGTGAGCTTAGCCCACTCGTCGACTGCTCCTTCGCCTTCGCCGCCCCCTGCGTTCGGGTCAGCCAGGATGTTGCCGAAACCCGGCGACAGACCGATCGAGTCCTTCGGTGCACGCATCGTCTGCTGCTGGTCGGCGATCGACTCCAGTGTCCAGTCGGGCGGAATCTGCAGTTGAGCAGGGCCAACAGTCGCTACCTGCCAGTCCGACGGAACATTCGAACCGTCCGCACCAGGATCCGAGGACGCACTGGCGCTCACAGACTCTGCAGGGTCCGCCTCAGGTTCGTTCGACCCGCAACCTGCCATGGTCAATGCAAGGCCTGCCGCTAGAGTGCCGAGTTTGATCGTCCGAGCCGTCCACATGGTTCGGAACTCTAGAGGAGTTCCGTCACAGCGGTGACCTAGGCACCGTCGTGTTGTCTAATCTTGGGTGGCGGGGGTCATTCGGTCCCCAAGACCAGTTCTTCGGGGAGGATCGATATGACCGTGCGCGGACCTTGGATGCAACGCCTGGGCGACTATGTGAAGACGGCAGATCCCACGGCAATCGATGCTCTCATCTCCAAGTGGATGATCAGCGAGGACCGGTTCCGCGCAGCGGGATCCACGCTGGTTCGAAGTGGCAAAGAGGCTGAGGACGGTTTCTCGTCGTCGTCGATGTCAGGGCAGTCCGCGCGCCGAAACATGGAGACGTCGGGGAACAAGACGACCGACAAGAGCGACGTCATCAAGGAAGCCGTCAGGGCTCTGCAGGACGTACGAGGAAAGATCACCGCAGCGATGCGTGAGCATGCCAGGCTCGAGGCGACCCTCCCCGCCTCCCACGGCGCTGCGCCGGATCCCGCTGACCCGAAGTACGCCCAGTCCGGAACAGGCGTCGACGGAGCGCAGGCGACAGAGAACCAGAAGGCGCTCCAAGCCGACCGAGCCGCTCATGCAGCCCGAGAGGCCGCGATTGCCGAGGCTGAGCGGATCGCCGCGCAACATGTGCAGGACGTCGACAACTCGGTAGACGAGGCTGAGCCGAAGGTCAGAGCACTCTATGACGATGGCAGCAGCGATGCCTCGGACCCGATGCCGCCCGGCACCTCGGGCTCACAGCGCGGCTCGTACAGCGACATCCAGCAAGCTCGTAGCCGGATGGCGCAATACAACTCGGGCACCCTCTACCCCGACGGCTGGGGTCACGAACTGATCGCGCAGGAGAAGGCGAACATCGCGGGATACGAGGCCGAGAACAAGCCCGAGTGGGACGGCACCCAGTGGATCAATGCCGACGGTACTCCCGCCCCCGCGACCTCGTACGCGATGGTCGAGACCGCTGACGGTCTAGCCCCGCTCGCGGGCGGTGCCGGCGGCATGTCTGCCCTTGCCCTCGCAGGCGGCGGGGCCCTCCTGGGTGCGGGTGTGGCCAAGGCGATCGCCAGCAAGTTCGCCGCCGGTGCATCTGCGAAGGCAGCGACTGCGGGAGCGACCTCCAGGTCGGCCGCAGCCAGGACAGCAGCAGCCAGGGCTGGGGCCGCTGGTGCCCGTGCGGGAGTCGCCGGCGCCGGTGCTGGAGCTCGCGCCGCGGGTGCTCGTGGCACAGGTGCGGGCGTGCGAGGCACTGGAGCCGGTACGCGCGGCACGGGTGCAGGAGGACGCGGCGCTGCCCGAGCCGGCGCTGCTGGGCGCGGTGGGATGGGCGCCGCTGGCGGCCGGGGAGGTAAGAAGCGGGATCAGAACGGCAGCCAGAACCAAGAGTGGGAAGCCGACTACACCGACGACTGGACCGAGACCGCCAGCGACGTCCTGGACCCGAACGCATCCCGCGGGTGGGTCCGGAACGCGCCGCAGGGCGATGAATCCGGCACCGACAAGCGCAAGTAGTAACTATAGTTCGGCTGAACACGGCGCTGGCGCGACCCACATCCGTCGTGCCAGCGCCATTGTCACTGGATGAGCGTCTCGCTACGACCATCACTCAGGGTTGTCACGAGAGATAAGCGCGCCGGGCAGCAGCAACTACTGCCTATCGAGGGTCCGCAGACGAACCGGTGGGCGCTCATTGCTAGGTGGGTCGGTCGGTACGGTGGCGACCGTGCTCCAGGCTCTAGGTGGGTAGGGGGATGGATGGGCCTCGCCGCGCCTCTAGCGGATTGGTTCTCGTCGAAAGCCGCCGTTCACCCGTTACTCCGGGCACTTGTAATCGAGTCCAGCTGCGTCGCCTCGCTGTCGGGCCAAGTTCTCGATCGTGTCAATTTCCCATGTGTATCCGGTGTAGACGACCGTAACCGAGCCGAACACCGGCATGGACCCATCGCCAAATCTCACTACGCAACCAGACTTTCCCGCCTCGGGCTCAGGGATGTCGTCCTGGTCAAAGGGGAGGCCTTCATCCATCAGATGTAGCTGTGCCATGGAACGCACGTCCTCGGTGCAGAGCCCGGACCTACGCTCGACGGAGATGTTCTCGCAGGCCGCCTCGAAGTCAGGCTTGCTCAGGATGAGCTCGGCCGTCTCCAACACCAGATTCTGGGCCTCGGCAGGATCTGGGCGGCTCGCTGCAGAGCCACCTGACTGGTTGCCACATGCAGCAAGCGCAGTTGCCGTAATCAACATCCATGCCGGTAGCAACTGCCTTCGGACGGTCATTCCGAGACTTCCTTGATCTACGTCGTGGATCTGGACACCATGCTGCGGGTGAGCTTGCCGCTCTAGTCCTCCGGGGAACTTTAGCGGGTGGTGGGGTCGGTGCCGCATCAGTCTGCAGCCGTGGCGGGCAGTGGGTCGCGCCGGCTCGTTTCGAGGAGCGATCGCAACTCGTGTTTGAACCTCGAAAAATGGGGTATGAGGAGGATGCGCCGCCCTGGCTGGTCGCCTATGGAGGCCGAGCGTTATGCCGAGCGGACTCCGTGGACATGTCACCGCAGCGCTGCTTGAATCAGACGTACAAAGCAAAATGACCCGCAAGATGAGCGGGTCGAGGACTCGGGGGACTCATGACGATCGAAGTCATACCAGAAGACATCAGGAGGGCGGGGCGTCGGATGTCTGACGTCGCGGATGTCGTAGGCGATGCGAGACCGGGCGAGGGCCTCAAGACGCTATCTGGCGCGCTGCCTGGTAGTAAGAGCGCCTCGGCTGCGGCTGGGTTGATCGAGGCGTGGGCAGTTCGATTCAAGGACTGGCACACCGATGCGTTGGCACACCACGGCGCTCTCCTCAAGTGCGCCGATTACTACGAAGCGGAAGATCGGAAGGCCGCAAGGGAGGCCGAAGAGTTTCGCCGGCAGATTGGGTTGCCAGCCCCGGCCGCACCTCCGATCCAGCAGTTTCCAACTCTTCCCGGAGCCAATGATGGTCACGATCGCTGAGCTTCTTGACTGGAAGGCCGCAGAGGTGAGGGGGGCCGCTGAGTATCTTGCGAATCGGCGCGGGCGCCTCGTTGACCTTGACGACGACCTCAACGCTGCGAGGCCCCCAGAGTCCTGGGACACCCCGAACGTTGGGGCCGTGACCACAGCACATCAGCGACTCCGGTCGAGGTTGCTCGACATGGCAGCCGAGGTTTCCGACGTACAAGTCACGTTGCTCGAGTGCGCAGGTCTCTTCGATGAGGCTGTGAAAGAACTCAACCGTGCGCTTGATCACGCCAGTTCCGAGGGTCTCACTGTAGGTCTCGCGAGCGGCGTCATCATGGATGGGAACACCTACCCAGATGAGGCCGCGGCGAAAGCGGCCGAGAAGGTGATGCACGAGATTCGAGGCGCCATTGATGCTGCGCTCCAGAAAGCCGACCAAGCCGATGCTGACCTCGCGGCTGCATTAAAGGCGGCGGCTGATGGAAAGGTCGATGGTGGCTCGGGGAGTATTGCGGAGGCGATCACTCAACTCCCGCCGTCGCTGGATGGCCTTGATAAGAGCGAGATCATTCGAAAAATCGGCGATGAGATCGCTGTTGAAACGGTAGCTGCCTATCTGAACGCAGAAGCCGAGTTCATGAAATATCAGGTCGAAGGCGCGGCGAAGGCCACCTACTCTGTCACCGCGAGTGGAAAGGTCGTAATGGACCTGACGCTGGAGGCGGGATTTGGAATGGGAGTGGAAGGTGGGACGGACTTAGCTGGTGCTAGTGCCGAAGCAAGTATCGGTGTGGGTTCGACGGTTGGGCTAACGTTCAACTCCGTTGCTGAGGCCGAGAAGTTCTTGAGCGGATTGGATGAAGCGGCATTTGATCTTAAGTTTTATGAGTTCGGATCCGTCCCGGCTGCTGTTGGAGCGAACATCATTGATTACGTTAAGGATCACAATCCAGATAGCTGGAAGGTTGGTTCATATGCTAGCGCCGGAGGCGAGTTTCACGTTCCAGGGTTCAAGCTAGAGGGTGAAGCGCGAGGCGACGCTTACTATGACATCATTAAACGCGAGGTGGGGCTGAAGGTGCAGGCCGAGGTGGGTACCGAATTCGGAGATAGGAACAATCCCACCATCTCCGCCGGAGCGAAAGTCGAAGGTGAGATTAAGTTCGACGAGGATCGTGTGCCCAAAGAATTCAGCGTCGCTGGGGCGGTTAGCGGTAGCCTTGGGGCGCGGATCGCAAACGAGATTCCTGGATTTTCCCACAAGGAAGGTGTTGGGGGCGACATCCAGTTGAAGGTTGACAAAGACAACCCTGCCTTCGGCTCAATCGTCCGAGCAGCACAGAGTGGTGACATGAACAGAGCGGCTGACCTTGCCTTTGATCACGGGCAGGTAGTGATACGTCAAACGAGCGTAGCGGAGGCATCTGGTGTGATCGAGGATGTGGACGTTGACCTTGGCCAAGTAGGCGGTGTCGATATCGACGCGGGTGGATCGGTGACTTCTGCGAATGGGGTATGGGTCAAGCCTGCTGGATCGAACAAATTTGTGGGCCTCACTACTGATGATCTGCGAGGGGGCGAGCAGGGATGAGCCACATTCGGAGTGATTTGGTTGAGGTAAACCTGGGGGGTATCTCGTTGCGTGCTCCTGATAGTTCGCCCCGCTTGTTTCCTGGTGCACATGGGCGGCTCTGGCAATGGCTAGGTGATGGCGTCATTCCGCTGATCAGCCTGACGGTTGCGACTCGGAGATCGCGCATCGCCACCTCGACTGGTGCGAAGCGGCATCTTGATTGGGAAGTCGATCGTCTGCGCACCAGTTTCGAACGCGAAGTCGATAGCGATTACGTCCAGGACATCGAAGTCAACGTTTTCGGCGCTGGTTCGGCCTGCGGCGTAGTTGTCGATGGCCTGCGTAGCGGGATCCGCACTCACAATCGTGTCGTCGTGGCAACTGACGAGGCTCGGATGCTTGTCGTTCACGCGATGGTTCCAGACACCGACCTTGGCCGTGAGTTCGCCTACTCACTAACAACGGGAATGTCTCTTGGGAATCGGCGAGATGTTCATTCTGCGGGTGGAAGGTGATTCTGGAGTGACGAGGGTGGTTGTGTTCTTTCTCTGCGCAATTGGCGTCATCTTTGCAGTTTTCGCCGTGGGGGTCTGGTTCTTCTTCAACTCGGCGCCGGACGCGAGTCACCTAAAAACTCAGGTTGACGCGAAAGTCGTGGACGCGATCGAAGCTAGTCGAGGAAGCGATGGCGATGTCTATGAAGTCGTCTATAGTTACAATGTTGATGGCGAGACTTATTACGGCGAAGACTGGTGGAAGAACCAGTACTGGAGTCCTGGTATGCCGATCTGGGTGTGCGTCGACCCGAATGATCCTGCCAAGCACACGCCGATAGTCAACTCTAGTGATGAGTGCGGAAGTAAGAACCTGGTTGGATCCGTTCATACAGGCACCCGGACGCCGCCTTCTGGATGATCCTTTCGTTAGGGGGCGGTATTGCCGAATGGTGAGCTAGAGACTCAGGATTCCGTGTTGCGAGTCGATATTTGAGTTTGGAAAGCTCACGGGTTCAACTTGTGCCGGGGCGAATCATTGCGTGATGAATGTGCCGATCTGTCCTGATGATTCCAGCCGTGGTTATACAGCCACTCAAAGAGCGGCGCTTTGACCTTCTTTCCTTGGAATCGATGATGAAGTTGCGCGCTACCAAGGCCAGCGTCGTCGGTCGGGCGCTCGCCCTTCCCGACGGCGGCGGCTGATCGCGAACGAGGATCCCTTCTCGATTCGTTTCCCGGTGCTTCGAGATCTCCCGTGGATCCTGAACCCGTGCGCTCGTTGGGATTGGCGGTCAGGCGGTAGGACTCGTCAGCGTGGGTCACCTGTGTCGGGTAGAGGCTGGTCACCTTGGCGATGTCCCATCAGCAGACGATCTGGCTCCGCTGGGCGCAGTAGTTGAAGGGTTGGATCCGGGGCGTTCAATGTCACGATCTGCGGCAGCATTTCCGAGAGTGGCGTGGGCATGTCGATCTACCTAACTGGATAGACGAAGGATTCCGAGGGTGATGAGAGTGACCACGGCGCCGAGGCCGCCGATGATGCCGACGACAAGGCCGACGATGGCGGCCGCCGGCCACTTTTCTTTCATGCCGAGCGATCGAGCGGCGGACTGGATCATCCATCGGCTCTCCTCGGTGTTGTACGTGTAGCTGTAGACCTCGGCGGGCTTCAGGTCATCGTCGAGCGCGTAGGCCTTGCCGAACCCGATGGATATGTTCCGGCCGTACGTTCGCTTATATGTGTAGTGCGCGGTCGGGACGCCGACATTCCAGGTGATCGTGAGGAGATCGTCGGTGATCGAGTATGTGCATGAATCGATGACCTTCACGTGGTGGACGTACGACTTGGTGAGGCTCGAGCGGCCAAGGAGGTCCCACCATCGGGTGTCAGCGATGTCGACCTTGAAGTCGAAGCCATTCGAGGTCGGTTCCACGATGTAGGGCGTGCCTTCCGTGGATCGTCGGAGCAACTCATAGAGGGGCGCGGCATCGGGTGGCATGCCGTTGGGCGGCAACGTCACAGGCGCATCCCCGCGGAAGCGCCCGAGATGACGCGTTTGGTTGTCATGCACTCATGCAATCACGGTCGAGTCAGCTGCGATCGTTTCCTGCCGATGCTGATGTCAGCAGGCCTCATAGACGTACGCCGCATCGTCCTTCCCCACGAGATCACGGTCGCGGAGGATGGTGAGCGGGGCACGGCGGGGGTCGGCGCAGACATCAGCGAAGGAGTGGCCGGCTTCGGCGAGGGAGTCCGGGTACTCGATCTGGAGCACGTGCGCGCCGTAGACGTCGGTGTAGGCGGCGCACTCCGCGTACGCGCCGCACTCCTCGACGACGGCGAAGTCGAAGCCGAGGTCGTCGTGGGCGGTGCGGGCGGCTTCGGCGGCGTTCTTCTGGGCGATGGCCAGGCCGAGGTCATGAGCGGCGGTCACATACTCCGAGGCCAGGGCGAAGGCGTCTTCCCGGGAGATCGAGTCGAAGCGGGTCCAGGTGTCGAGGTTGTCGATCTCGACGGCGTCGAAGCCCGACTCGGCGCAGCCATCGATGACCGGACCGACCATCTCGAGGATCGCCGCACGCGCGGAGGCGGTGGAGGGGTCGAGGATGATCTCGTCGGGCCAGTCGGGGTCGCGTACGGGATCGCCGGAGGCGTCGCGGAGCAGCGCCGCCGGATGGTCGGACCAGTCGGCGCCGGGCTGGGTCTGGAAGCCGTTGACGTAGCAGACGTTGTAGGCGCCCTCGAGGGGTTGGGCGGTGGCGTCGCGGACGACCACGTCGATCAGGGTGCCATCGGTCAGCCGATCGGCAAGCCCACCCAGCTGGTAGTCGAAGACGCCGTCGGTCGGGGGCAGGGCGGCCGACGACGAGCCGCAACCCGCCAAGACGAACAGACCGACCAACGCGACGAGGGCCGGGCTGCCAGCGGC
>NZ_JBHVKN010000031.1:0-39291 GCF_042798075.1 Nocardioides sp. NPDC057772 | reverse complement strand
GGTGGATGACCGACAAGGCGGGCGGCTTCGGCCCGCTCTTCGACCAGCCGTCGAAGCTCGGCTGGGGCGCGGACTTCTGGGCGCTGTTCTGGCCCTCCCTCATGGGCATGATCCGCGCACCCTCCTGCTCGATGACCTGGTCCTGGGCCTCGGCCTCGGGGACCAGCGCGGCGCTCAACGCACCGTCGGGTTCTGCGTTGGAGGCGAGGCGGAGGCCGGCGCCCTGGGACTGCTCGGAGATCGAGCGGACGATGGTGGTGGCGTTCTCGGTCAGCTGAAGCATGTCGAGATCTTCCATGGTTGGGTTCGGAGTACCCGCTCCACCATTCCTCACCGACCGGCCGCATTCAAGCCCGCCCGTCGAGTGTAGCGATTTCGGTGGGGTCGATTGCACCGTGGCGGGCCTACAATGTTGGCCGAGGACAGTCGTTCTTCCTTTGGCATTTGGGCTGAGGAGGTGAATTCAAAAATGTCGTCTGAAAACCTGTCCATTCAGGAACACCCCGACATCGCCGCACTTCGGGACCGGTTCGATCTGACCGGCTCCTCCACCACCGCTCAGGTGGTCGACGGTGTCACGATGTTGGCCGGCCTCTATCTGGCCGTCTCGCCGTGGATCGTGGGCTTCAACACCACGGCATCACCGCTGATGATGAGCAATCTGATCATCGGTCTGACGGTCGCTCTGCTGGCGCTCGGGTTCGCGTCGGCATTCGGCCGCACACACGGTCTGGCCTGGACCGTTCCGCTCATGGGTGCATGGGCGATCGTCTCGCCGTGGCTCATGAACGGCGTCGACACGACCGGAGGGATGATCGCCTCCAACGTGATCGTTGGAGCCGTCATCATGGTGTGCGGACTCGGCTCGTCCGGGTTCGGCACGTTCTTCAATCCGCGGAGGTAGCGTCCACGGAATCGTCCCGAATCGACCGGCCGAGCGAGGAGCGCTCGGCCGGCCTCAGGTGGCTTCGGGCGACGGCGGTCAGCCGATGTCCGCGCCGTACACCTTCGAGACGGCGATGGTGATGAGCACGCGGCGGTCGTTGACCATCACCTCGCGGTACTCGTCCCAGTCGGGGTTGCCCATCTGGTCGTTGCCTTCTAGAAGGCATCCGGACGCCGCTTGCTTCCCGGACTCCTAATTCGGAGGTGCGCCCGGTGCAGGTGGGCTAGGTTGCCGAGAACCCGCACCGAAGGAGACCCCACATGCGTGCACTGCTCGGCCGGATCCTGGTGGCGATGGGGCTGATGTCCCTGCTCGTCGCCGCACCCGCCAACCCCGCCTCGGCGGCTGAGGACGACATCCTCGACCGCCTCCTCGCCATCGACGGCGTCAGCCTGATCCAGGAGAAACCCGTCGCCGGCTACCGCTACTTCGTCCTGAGCTTCACCCAGCCGGTCGACCACCGGCAGCCCGACGGCGAGACCTTCCAGCAGCGCTTCACCGTGCTCCACAAGGACACCGCCCGCCCGACCGTGTTCCACACCAGCGGCTACAACGTCTCGACCAACCCTGGCCGCAGCGAGCCGACCCGGATCGTGGACGGCAACCAGGTCTCGATGGAATACCGGTTCTTCACCCCGTCGCGCCCTGACCCGGCCGACTGGGACGACCTCGACATCTGGCAGGCGGCCAGCGACCAGCACCGCATCTTCGAGGCTCTCGAGCCGATCTACTCCGCCAACTGGCTCGCCACCGGCGGTTCGAAGGGCGGCATGACCGCGACCTACTTCGAGCGCTTCTACCCCGACGACATGGACGGTGTCGTCGCCTATGTCGCGCCCAACGACGTGGTCAACCGCGAGGATTCCGCCTACGACGACTTCTTCGCGACCGTCGGCACCGAGGACTGCCGCGACCGGCTCAACGGCGTCCAGCGCGAGGCGCTCGTCCGCCGCGAGCCGCTGAAGGCGAAGTATGCTGAGCTGGCGGCTGCCGAGGGTTACACCTTCGACACCGTGGGCAGCCTGGACGCGGCGTACGAGATGGTGGTGCTCGACTACGTGTGGGCCTTCTGGCAGTACGCCGGCACCGCGCAGTGCGCGAACATCCCCGCCGACGCGGCGAAGGCGACCGACCAGGCGATCTGGGACTCGATCGACTACTACTCCGGCTTCGGCTTCTACACCGACCAGGGCCTGAGCCCCTACACGCCCTACTACTACCAGGCCGGCACGGAGCTGGGGGCGCCGACGATCGGCTTCCCGCACATCGAGGACGAGCTGATCCGCTACGGCTACGCGCCGCCGCGCAGCTTCGTTCCGCGCGACATCGACATGCGGTTCGACCCCTCCGCCATGCGCGACGTGGACTCCTGGGTGCGCAAGCACGCTCACCAGATGCTGTTCGTCTACGGTGAGGCCGACCCGTGGGGCGCCGAGCGCTTCCGCCCGGGATTCTTCGCCGAGGACTCCTACGTCTTCACCGCCCCGGGCATGAACCACGGTGCCAACGTGGCCGGTCTGGTCGCTGACGAGCGCGAGCTCGCCACCGCCCGGATCCTGGAGTGGGCCGGAGTTGCCAGCGCCGCAGTCGAGGCCGACGCGGCGAAGGCGAAGCCGCTGGCTGCCTACGACGCGAAGCTCGACAAGCACGACCTGCGCGCGGAGCGGCGGATGCGTCCGTGAACCGACGCTGAACTGAAGAAAAGGGCCTTGTCTTCGAGCGCACTCGAAGCCCTAGCGTCTGAGGTATGGATCTTGGACTCCACTACTTCACCTTCACCCACCCCGAGTGGGAGACGACGCTCGCCGACAAGCTGACCGAGACGGCCCGGATCGCTGACGAGGGTGGCGTCGACCTGCTCACCGTCATGGACCACTGGTTCCAGATGGAGCAGGCCGGCGGCCCCTTCGAGCCGATGCTCGAGGGCTACACCACACTGGGCTACCTGGCCGGGATCACCGAGAACGTACGCCTCAGCCTGCTCGTCACCGGGGTGACCTACCGCCACCCTGGGTTGCTCGCCAAGACGGTGACCACTCTCGACCGGCTCTCGGGCGGCCGTGCGCTGCTGGGGATCGGTGCGGCATGGTACGAGCGTGAGCACCAGGGTCTCGGCGTGCCCTACCCGCCGACCGCCGAGCGGTTCGAGCGCCTGGAGGAGACCCTCGAGATCTGCCGCCAGATGTGGTCGGACAACGACGGCGCCTACGAAGGCAAGCACTACCGGCTCGCCGAGACGATCTCACTGCCGCAGCCCGTCAACGGCACGGTGCCGGTTCTGATCGGTGGGGGCGGAGAGAAGAAGACGCTCCGCCTGGTCGCCAAGTACGGCCAGGGCACCAACCTCTTCGGCGGTCCCAGCCCCGAGGCGGTCGCGACGGTCAAGCACAAGCTCGACGTGCTGCGCGGCCACTGCGACGACCTCGGCACCGACTACGACGCGATCGAGAAGACCATGCTCTTCCAGGGTCCCGCGGTCGAGGACCCGGACGCGTTCCTGAAGTCGATGGAGGAGTACGCCGCCCTCGGCATCACCCTCGTCGGGCTGATGCCGACGCCGTACGTCGACCCGGTTCCGTGGGCCACCGCCGCCGTCGACCTGGTGCCGCGGCTCAAGGAGATCTGAGCGACGACCGGACCGCGACGACCTGACCGGGAAGCGGGTCGCCGCTGAGTCATCGGACACTGGCCTGGGTCAGCCCGAGCCCGATCACCGCGAACAGCGAACCGAACGCCGCGAACGCGATCGCGAACGGGATCACGCAGCCGATCGGGGTGCGCTCTCCGGCCACCATCGAGCGACTCGGATCGAGCGGGTCGACGACGATCGGCAGGGTGACGGGCGAGCCGTCGACAGCGAACCGCTTGTTGGAGACCGTGCCTTCGTCGGCGTACTCCTCGCCGTTGGGTCCCCGATACTCATAGTGGGCGACCAGATAGGTTCGGGATCCGCCGTTGGAGCTGCTCCGCGTGCGGGTCTCGAACTCGCGGACGGTGGCGGTCGTCGGGGTCCAGCTCCGGAGGCGCTGGCGCTGGACGACGGTCGTCACGACCATTGCGATGCCGAAGCCGACGAAGGCCAGCCCGCCGAGGGCGAAGAACCATCCGATCCACATGGGCGACATCGAACCACGAGGGTCGGTGATCGCCGCGACGAACGCGCCTACCGCGCGCGGCGAAGTGTCGCGGCGATGACGGTGCGGGTCTCGGCGGGGTCGATCACGTCGTCGATCTCGAACACGCGTGCGGCGTTGAGGGCGCTGGCCTGCTTGCGGTACTCCTCGGTCAGCGCTGCCACCCGCTCCTCGCGCTCGGCCTCGGGCATCGCGGCGAGCTCGGCGGCCATGGAGAGGCGTACGGCGCCCTCCAGACCCATCGGGCCGAGGTGGGCGTCGGGCCAGGCGACGGTGAGCAGCGGACGGTGGGTGCTGCCGCCGAGCATCGCCTGCGCGCCGAGTCCGTAGCCGCGGCGCAGGATCACCCCGACCAGCGGGGTGGACAGCTGGGCGCCGGCGACGACCATCCGGGAGGCGTGCCGCACCAGGCCGCCGCGCTCCGCCTCGGGCCCGACCATGAATCCCGGGGTGTCGACGAGCGAGACCACCGGGAGGCCCCAGCGCTCGCACAGCGCGAGGAAGTCGGCGGCCTTGACCGAGGCGTCGCTGGTCAGCGCCCCGGCCAGGTGCGTCGACTGGTTCGCGACCACGCCGACCGCGATCCCGTCGATCCGCGCCAGCGCGGTGACCAGCTCGGGAGCGAACGCCTCGCGGAGCCAGATGACCGTGTCGACGTCGGCGAGGGAGTCGACGACGGGGCGTACGTCGAAGGCCTCCCGGTCGTTGTGGGGGAGGATCGTGCGCAGGTCGGTCTGGTCGACGGCCTCGCCGCAGTCGGCGTTCGGCCCGAGGCTGGCGAGGATCCTGCGTACGGCCTCGACGGCTGCGGCCTCGTCCTCGACGACCAGGTCGATGACGCCGTTGGCGGCCTGGTCCTCGACCGGCCCGATCTCCTCGGGGGCGCAGGTGCCGAGCCCGCCGCCGGCGATCATCGCCGGGCCGGCCATGCCGAGGTTGGCGTCGGGCGTGGCGATGCGGAGGTCGGCGCAGCCGGCGAGGACCGCGTTGCCCGCGAAGCAGCGCCCGGAGACGACGGCGATCCGGGGCACGACGCCCTCGAGCTCGCCCCACAGCGCGAACGACCCGACATCGAGCGCGGAGACCAGCGGGATGTCCGTGTCGCCCGGGCGACCGCCGCCGCCCTCGGTGAAGAAGACGGTCGGCAGCCGCATCCGCCCGATGATCTCGATGAGCCGGTCCGACTTGCGGTGCCCCCGCATGCCTTGGGTGCCGGCCATCACCAGGTAGTCGTAGGAGAGCACTGCGCACGGCTTTCCGGCCACGGTCGCCGTCCCGCCGATGATCCCGTCAGCGGGCGCCTCCACGACCAGCTCGGCCAGGTCGCGACGCTGCTCCTGGGCGGCGGTGATGAACCTCCCGTACTCGACGAACGAGCCCGGGTCGACCAGGTCGGCGATGTTCTCCCGAGCCGTACGCCGCCCCTTCCCGTGCCAGCGGGCGACCTTGTCGGCGCGCGCCGCGTCTGTGGTCAGGAAACGGCGCGCGTGCAGCTCGGTCAGCCCGGTCACAGGTGTGTCGTCGGTCACGCGGACACGATAGGGAACGCCGGGTCCGGCGTCTCGAGCACCCCCAGCAGCCGCTGGAGCACGCCGAGGTCACCCGCGTGCTCGATCCCGTCGAGCCGCCGGGCGCCCAGCAGACCGGCGAGCTGGGGACGAGTGAGCGTCAGGGTGAGGCTCGCGGCCGGGTCCGGGACGCTGTCGCGCCGGTGCACGAGCACTCCGTTGCGCAGCCGGGCATGCCACCAGCCGCCCTCCGGAGACTCGTCGTGATCGAGCAGGTGCCAGTCGATGCGCAGATCGAGGTCCCAGGCGCGAGGGCCGTCGACCCGGATGGCGAGCGAGTCGAGCAGCTGCGGGACCGAGAGCGCGGCGAGCAGCCCCCGACCGCCTCCTCGCGGCGGCACCTTCGGTCCCTCGAGGAGCTCGCGGGCGCCGGTGAGGTAGACGTTGCGCCAGGTGGCGTTCTCCGCGCCGTGCCCCAGCCGGGTGTAGACCCGGGCAAGCAGCTCCCGTGCCGCGCGCTCCGAGGGGTCTGCGAAGACCACGTGGTTGAGCAGCGTCGCCGCGAACCGCAGATCGTCGGTCTCCCCGCTCGCGACGAGCGCCGCTGCCCGCTCCATGGCGGCGTCCGCGCCACCGAGGAGCCGGACCCAGTGCTCGCCCTCCTCGGCCGGGGGCAGCTCCCACAGGTGGGCCGGGTTGGCGTCGTACCAGCCCAGGTAACGCTGGTAGATCCCCTTCACGTTGTGGCTGAGCGAGCCGTAGTAGCCGCGCGTCGACGGCTGGGCGTCGAGCGCCGGTGGCAGGACGAGCTCCTCGGCGATCTCCTTCGGGGTGAGGCCACGGTTGATGAGACGTACGGTCTGGTCGTGCAGGTAGGCGTAGACGTCGCGCTGGCCGGCGAGGAACGCCTCGATCCGCTCCGCACCCCAGGTCGGCCAGTGATGGGTCGCGAACGCGACGTCGGAGCGCGCGGCGTACAGGTCGATCGCCTCGGTGAGGTAGCGCGCCCACAGCCGGGCGTCGCGCACCTCGGCGCCGCGCAGGGTGATGATGTTGTGCAGGGAATGGACGGCGTTCTCGGCCAGGAGCAGCGCCCTGTTGCCCGGAAGGTAGATGTTCATCTCTGCCGGTGCCTCGCTGCCCGGCGTGAGCTGGAACTCCATCTCGACACCGTCGATCACCCGCGTCTCCCCGGTCCGGGTGATCGAGTCGGTCGGCTCGGCCAGCCCGATGGTGCCCGACGCCAGCCGCGGACCGAGGCCACAGCCGAGGTGTCCGTCCGGCGCGACGGGCAGCATGCTGCCGTACATGAAGGTCGAGCGCCGGTTCATCGCGGGACCGACATACACGTTCTCCGAGACCGCGTGCTCCAGGAACCCCTCAGGCGCCAGCACGGGGACGTCTACGTCGTCTTCGCCTGCCGCGAGCACGGCGGCGATCCCGCCGAAGTGATCGGCGTGGGGATGGGTCAGCACCACTCCGGTGACGGGCCGGACGCCACGGTGCTCGCGGTAGAGACCGAGTGCTGCCGCCGCGGTCTCGGCCGTGGTGAGGGTGTCGATGACGATGATCCCCCGCTCGCCCTCGACGATGGTGAGGTTGGCGAGGTCGAGGCCGCGGACCTGGTAGATGCCGTCGGTGACCTCGAACAGGCCCTGCAGCGAGGTGAGCCGGCTGTGCTGCCACAGCCCGGCGTGTGCGGTCTCCGGCGCGGGGGAGTCGAGGAAGGCGTCTGCGTCCGCGTCGAAGGCGACGGTTCCGTCGGCCTTGGTCACGACCGCAGGCTTCAGAGCAGCGATGAACCCGCGCTGCGCGTCGGCCTTCTCCTGAGCGAAGTCGGTCATCATGCCCCCAACGACTTCACGAGATCGCGGATCACGCCGTTGCGCTGGATCTCCGAGGAACCGGTCAGCACCCGGAACATCCGCAGCCGCCGCCAGATCACCTCGATCTCCGCGCCCCGGACCATCCCGGCCTTGCCGTGCAGCTGCAGTGCCGCGTCGGCGATCTCGAAGGATCGCTCGGCCACGAACAGCTTGCACATGAACGACTCGATCCGCGGGCGCCTGCCGGCGTCCAGGTCAGCCAGCGCGTCGTAGGTCATCGACCGGGCGGCGTAGTAGTCGGTGGCCATGTCGGCCAGCCGGTGCTGGATCGCCTGCTTCTCCAGGAGGAGCCCGTCGAACACGGTGCGGTGCGCGGCGAAGTCGAGCGCCAGCGCGAGTGCTCGCCGGGCCGCGCCGAGCGCGGTCGGGCAGTGCAGCAGCCGGTTGGCGGTGACCCGGCCGAGTGCTATCCGCAGGCCTTCGCCGATCTCGCCGAGCAGGTTCTCCTGCGGCACGAAGCAGTCCTCGAGCACGACATCGCTCTCGATGTTCTGCCCCGACAGCGGCAGGTCACCGGGCAGCACCTGGCAGCCGGGGGAGTCCAGGTCGACGAAGAAGGCCGCGTACGACTCCTCCGCACCGGCCATCCGGGCCACCAGGATCGCAAAGTCGGCGAAGGTGCCGCCGGTGCTGAAGACCTTGTGGCCGCTGATGAGGAAGCCGCCCGGGGTCGGCGTGGCGGTGGTCCGCATCCGGCGGACGTCGGAACCGGCGTCGTCCTCGGTCATCGAGAAGCAGCAGGCGCGCTCGCCGCGGACGACTGGCATCAGGTACTTCTCGATCTGGTGCTCGGTCGCGTGTTCGAAGATCGCTCCGACGCGCAGCGGTCCGCCCATGTCGCCGAGCACGCTGGTGGCGAGCTGACGTCCGGAGGCGCCGATCTCCTCCTTGAGCGCGGCCAGCTCGGTGAAGCTGAGGCCCTGCCCGCCGAGCGAGGTGGGCAGATGGATGCCGTAGAAGCCGAGCTCGCGGCTGCGCTGCCACACCGGCTCCAGCATCGAGCGGTCCAGCGGCGTCTCCGGACCGAGACCGAGGCCGCGCTCGTAGTCGGCGAGCTCACCGTCGAGGTAGTCGCGCAGCCGGGTGACCAGCTCGTCCAGACGTGGGTTGTCGGGGTAGGACGGCGTGAGGGAGAAGGTCATCTCAGCCGACCTTCCGCTCGATGCCGGCCCAGTCGCGTTCACGCAGCGCCCGCCGGTCGACCTTGCCGTTGCGATTGAGTGGGAGCGCGTCGGCGAACTCGATGATCCGGGGCACCTTCACGCCGGAGAGCCGGGTGCGGCAGAAGTCGCGCAGCTCCTCCTCGGTCGCGGTGGTGCCGGCGACGAGACAGACGTACGCCTTGACCGTCTCGCCCCACTTCTCGCTGGGCACGCCGACGACGCAGGCCTCGCTGACCGCCGGGTGCTCGTAGAGCGCGGCCTCGACCTCGGAGCAGTAGACGTTGTAGCCGCCCGAGATGATCATGTCCTTCTTCCGGTCCACGATGAAGACGAACCCGTCCTCGCGGATCCGGCCCAGGTCGCCGGTGTGCACCCAGCCGTCGCGGAAGGTCTCGGCGGTGGCCTCGGGCGCGTGGAAGTACTCGCGTACGCAGTCCGGGCCGCGCGCCACGATCTCGCCGATCTCGCCGGCCGGCAGCGGGTTGTGGTCCTCGTCGACGACGATCACCTCGGTGTCGTAGATCGGACGGCCGCAGGAGAGCAGCAGCTCCGGGTCCGACTCGATGCCGCGCACGACGTCCTCGGAGCTGAGGAAGGTGATCGCGCTCGTCGTCTCACCCTGCCCATAGCCCTGGTTGACCACCGGGCCGAACGCCTCGACGGCCTCGCGCAGCCGCGCCGGGCTGACCGGGGCACCACCGACGGTGACGCTCTGCAGCGCGGAGAGGTCGCGATCGCGCAGCGTGGGGGAGGCGAGCACCAAGTTGAGCATGACCGGCACGACGAAGGTGTGGGTCACCCGCTCGCGCTCGAGCGTGTCGAGGTAGGCCTCGACCTCGAAGGCCGGCAGCACGACCACGGCCGCGCCACGGAAGAAGCAGCCGAGGATCACCATGCCGCTGGCGTGGGTGATCGGGCCCGGGGCGAGGTAGACGGCCTGGGCGGAGAGCGAGCCGTAGGGGTTCATCGCGAGCTTGCGCATGTTGGCCAGCCGGTTGCCGACGGTCTGGACCGCCGCCTTCAGCGTGCCGGTCGAGCCGGAGGTGAAGTTGAGGACGGCCGGGTCGTCCTCGTCGACGTCGACGGCGACCGGGTCGGTCGAGCCCTCCGCGAGCAGGGCGTCGTACGCCGTCGCTTTGGTGTCCCCGTTGTCGAGGTCGACGACCAGGCAGTCGAGGCCGTGGGCGTCGACGATCTTGCGGACCAGCTCGCGGTGGGCGCCACCGGTGAAGACGACCCTCACCTCCGCGTCGAGGAGGACGTGCTCCACCTCCGCAGCAGCGAGCCGCGCGCTGATCGGGACCCGGAGCGCGCCCGCCTTGCAGATCGCCATCTCCGCCACGACCAGCTCACCACGGTTGGTGGCCAGGGTGGCGACGGGAGTGCCCGGCGTGCAGCCTCGGGCGATCAGGGCAGCGGCGAGCCGGTTGGTGTCGTCCTCGAGCTGGCGGTAGGTCCATCGGTCGGTGCCGGAGACCAGGGCGGTGGCGTCGGGGGTGAAGGTCGCGGTGCGGGTGAGATAGCTACCGAGATTCACGGGTGCCCTCCTGGTGGTCGGGGTCGCTGCTGTGAGCGCGGTCACCCGAGATCATAGACAGAGTGTCCAGAAACAGTCCAGCTGTCCGGCGCAGTGCTAGAACAGTGCCCATGACGGTGGTTGAGGACCGGCGCAGCCGGCGAACGCGAGGAGCGCTCCGTGACGCGCTCGTCTCCCTGGTGCTCGAGCGTGGCTACGCAGCGGTGACGGTGGAGGACATCGTCGCCGCCGCAGACGTCGGCAGGGCGACGTTCTACACGCACTTCAAGGACAAGGAGGCGCTCTACGACCATGTGGTCTCCTCGGCGCTCCAGGAGCTCAAGGAGCGACTCGCCGACGTCTTGGGACCGAATGACGCCGGGTTCACCGGGCAGCCGGTGGCCGAGGTCTTCCGGCATGCGAGCGAGCGGCCCGACACGTACCGGATGATCCTCCGCGGCGAAGGGGACGGCCGCGGCCTGCGGGCGTTCGAGGACGCCTGGAGCACCACTGCCCACGAGACGTTCTCGGCGCGCGCGAAGGCCAACGGTGTGCGCCCGCGCGTGGACCTTCAGGTGCTGGCCCGCGCCTGGGTCGGCGAGCAGATAGCAGTGCTGCTGTGGTGGCTGGACGCCCCGGAGCCGCGGCCGGCCACCGACCAGGTGGTCGAGACGCTCGTCGAGCTCTCGCGTCGAGGGCGCTTGTGGGCGACCGGATTCGATCCGGACAACCGCTGATTTGGACAGAGTGTCTTGTGTGGTGCGGGTCACTCGACCTACAGTCAGACGCGATGACCGTTAATAGACGGACTGTCTAGCAATCTGAAGGGCGGATCTCGTTGTCCTACCGCACCCTGCTCACCGAGTACCCTGTCGGGGCGCGCCGCCGCGTGCTCCTCGCCGTTGTCGTGCTCGCCCTGTTCATCTCGGCGTTCGAGGGCCAGCTGGCGCCCGTGCTGCCGCTGCTGCTCGACGACCTCGGGATGTCGCTCAAGACCTACGGCCTCATCACGGCCGCGTCACTGATCTTCGGCGCCTTCGCCGGCTACCTCGGCGGTGAGCTCGCCGACCGGGTCGGCCGGGTGAGGATCCTGGTCCCGTTCATGTTCCTCTCCGCCGCCGCCTGCCTGTTCATGGCGACGGCGGACTCGGTGGGCCACTTCGCGACCGCTCGGATCGTGCTCGCCTTCGTCGAGGGCGTGGCCGTCGCCGGCACCCAGCCGCTGATCCGCGACTTCACCCCGCGGATAGGCCGCGCCCAGGCGTTCGCGTTCTGGAGCTGGGGTACGGTCGGCGCCAACTTCTTCGCCGCCGCCGTCGCCTCGGCGACCCTGGGCGTCTTCGGCAACCAGTGGCGCTCGCAGCTGTTCATCATGGCCGGCGCCGCCCTGGTGGGCGCCGTCGTGATCGCCCTGACCCTGCGCGATCTCGCCCCCGAGGTCCGTCGTGCCGTACGCCTCACCGAACACGAGGCCCACACCGTCGAGGTGCCGCAGGGCCACAAGGGGCTGAGCCTCCTCGTCGCTCGCCGCGCATTCTGGACGCACGTGCTCGCGATGTCGTTGCTCTACGTCCTGCTGGCCACGATGAACGCCTACGCCCAGACAATGCTCGTGCAGCAGTTCGGCGTCTCGGTCCGGGCTGCCTCGGCGATGACGATGGTCTTCTGGCTGAGCAACCTCGCGATGAGCCTGGTCTTCGCCCGTCTCTCCGACCGTACGCAGCGCCGCAAGGCGTTCATGGTGGGCGGTGGTGTCGCTGCGGCCGTCTTCCTCGGCGCCTTCCTGGCACTCATGGGCAGGGGGAGCGAGGCGTCCTCGACCGTGGTGATCGTTCTCTTCGTCGGCATCGGCGTGGCACTCGCGGCGACCTTCGGGCCGTGGATGGCGAGCTTCTCCGAGCACGTCGAGGAGGTCCACCCCGACATCCAGGGCCGCGCCTTCGGCCTCAACCACCTGCTCAACCGCACGTTCATCCTGGCGACCGTGCTCTTCGCGCCGCGCGTGGTCGAGGCGACCGGCGGCTGGGAGCTCTGGATGACGGTCGCCTGGGTGGGCACGGTCCTGTTCGCCGTCATTGCGGCTCTCGTCCCCGGCGTGACCGGTCGCCGCCCCCGGCTCGACGCGGGCGCCGAGGCCGTCACGCAGCCTGCCTCGTGAGCCGCGCCGGGCGCGGCCGGCTGGACAGCTGGCTCTACAGCGGGACCGAGGAACCCGACGTCCGGTTCACGCTGGCCAACGAGCGTACGTTCCTCGCCTGGATCCGCACCTCGCTGGCGTTCCTCGCCGTCGCGGTCGCCGTCGACACCCTGGAGGTCGGCGGCGGCACGGCGCTGGCGGTGCTCGCACCGCTCAGTCTGGCGCTCCTCGCCGCCGGCTGCGCCGCCTGGTCCTGGTGGAGCTGGGTCCGCAGCGAGCGGGCGATCCGCCGACGCGACGCCCTCCCGACCCGTCGAGCACCGCTTCCCCTGGTGTTCGGCGTGCTCGGCTCCGTCGCGCTCGTCTCGATGGCTCTGCTGGTGTGAGCGGGGGAGACCCGGGTCTGCAGCCCGAGCGGACCGAGCTCGCCTGGCGGCGTACGCACCTGTCGCTCGTGGTCGCGGCCCTCGTCGTGGCACGCCACCCGCTGGCCGGCGATCACCTGGGCCTGCGGATCGGTACGGCTGTGCTGGTTGCCATGCTGGCCGCGATCCTGCTTGTCGGGCGCCGGCGGGTGGGAGTCACGGCGGCGACCGCGGGCGCGCTCGCCGTGATGGAGACGATCGGGATCCTTCGATGAGTCGGCCGACGGCTTCGGTTCGCCGCGCGTTACGGGACCGTTGGTCCCGTAACGCGGCATTCACCGAAGCGACCATTCACGGAACGTCGGTCTCGTAATTCCCGGACATCTGGGACGCATGGAATGGGGACACACCACCCCCGAAAGGAAACATCCCCATGCGTCTGCACGTCCCCGTCGCCCTCGCCGCCGGAGCCGCCCTCGTGCTCAGCGGCTGCTCGGCCGGCAGCGAGTCCTCCGCCTCGGCCGGCGACGACGTCATCCGCTTCGCCACCCTGCCGCTGGGCGATGACCCCAAGGCGACCACCCCTGTCGCCGCCGTCACCGACCTGCTCGAGGCGGAGACCGGCAAGAAGGTCGAGGTCACCGACGTACCCAGCTACTCGGCCGTCATCGAGGCCATCCGCAACGGCCACCAGGACATCGGCATCATGAGCGGCTTCCCGTCGGCGCTCGCGGTCAGCACCGGCGAGGTCGACTCGCTGGTCGCCTGGCCCGGTGAGGACGAGCCGGTCTCCACCTGCCTCGTGCTCGACGACTCGCCGCTGAAGTCGCTGAGCGACATCGACGCCGACACGGTCATCGCCTTCGCCGACCCCGCGTCCTCCTCGGGCTACTTCATGCCCACCCACATGCTCCACGAGGCGGGGCTGGAGGCCGACAAGGACTACAATAAGCTGATGTCCGGTGGCCACGACCGCAGCTTCATCGCCCTGAAGAACGGTCAGGCCGACGTCGCCTGCACCTCCACCATCTTCCCGTCCATGGCTGGCCAGGGCGACCCGTTGTTCCCGTTCGAGAAGGGCGAGACGCGCTCGATCGGCGAGAGCATCTCGATGCCCATCTCCATCACCGTCCTCGGCAGCAAGGACATGAGCGAGGAGAAGCGCGCGGCCCTGCTCGACGCGATCCCGCAGGTCTTCGCGACCGAGAACGCCGACAAGCTCGGCGTGTACGCCGAGGGCATCCCGTCGGGCGTCGAGCCGATCATCGAGCCCCGCGAGGACGAGTTCCAGCCGTTCGTCGACATCGCCAAGATCGCCGACGTCGACATCTCGGAGCTCGAATGAGCACGCTGATCGACACCCGCCGCGTCCAGGTACGCGACCTGCGGGTCCGCTACGCGGCGGAGGAGCCGTACGTCCTCGACGGCGTCGATCTCGACCTGTACGACGGGGAGACCGTGGCGCTGCTCGGTGCCTCCGGCTCCGGCAAGTCGACGCTGATGAAGGCTCTGACCGGCTTCGCGCCGATCGCCTCGGGCAAGGCCCAGTTGGGCGGTCACGACCTCACCCGGCTCCGCCCGCGGCAGCTGCGCGAGGTGCGCTCACAGATCGGCCAGGTCTTCCAGCAGTACAACCTGATCGGCCGCCTCTCGGTGCTCACGAACGTGCTGACCGGGGCTCTCTACACCGCCGGCCCGGTGAACGTGCTCGGCACCTTCTCCAGCGCCGACCGCCGGCGTGCGCTGGAGCTGCTCGATCGGGTCGGAATAGCGCACAAGGCAGACGAGCCGGCACGCACCCTCTCGGGTGGCCAGCAGCAACGGGTCGCCATCGCTCGCGCCCTCATGCAGAACCCGCGGCTCATCCTCGCCGACGAACCGGTGGCGTCTCTCGACCCCAGGATGAGCCACACCGTGCTCAGTCTGCTGCAGAGCATCGCCAGGGACGAGGGCATTCCGGTCCTGGTGAGCCTGCACGTGCTGCCGCTCGCTCTGGCGCACTCCGACCGGATCGTCGGCCTGCGTCACGGGTCGGTCGTGGTGCACGGCCGGACCTCCGAGCTGGACGCCGAGACGCTGGCGCCGGTCTACGACGTCGACGGCGACGAGGAGGACGCCTGATGTCACAGCTCATTGCCGCGAAGCCAGTGGGCCGGCCCCAACTCGACGAAGCCTCCCGCCAACGTCTCGAACGCGCGTTCTCCGTCCCGCGGGCCCGCTTCGGAGCCGGTCTGGCCATCGCCACAGTGCTGTTCGTCTGGTCCTCGATGGGCGCCCAGTTCAACTTCCTCAAGCTCGGCGAGGGCGCCTCGAACATGGGCGACTTCCTGCTTCGGCTGTTCCCGCCGACCTGGGACAAGCTCGGCACTATCGTCGAGCTGCTCGTCGAGACGCTGCAGATGGCGATCGTCGGCACCGTCCTGGGTGCCGTGCTCTCCCTGCTGTTCGCCTTCGGCGCCGCCTCCAACATCGCACCGAGATGGATCTACTACCCATTCCGGTGGGGGATGAACATCATCCGCTCGCTGCCCGACCTGGTGATCGCACTGATGTTCGTCTCAGCGGTCGGCCTCGGCCCCTTCGCCGGCATCCTCGCGATGACGGTCGGATCGGTCGGATCGATCGGCAAGGTCTTCGCCGAGGCCATGGAATCGGTCGACCGCGGCCCGATCACCGCGATGGAAGCCGTCGGCGCCTCCCGGCGCCAGATCATCCAGTACGGCATCCTGCCCAGCGCCGCACCGATGCTGACCAGCTACACGCTGCTCCTGTTCGAGGGAAACGTACGCGGCGCGACCATCCTCGGCCTGGTGGGTGCCGGCGGCATCGGTCTCGAGCTCACCACCGCCATGAACATGTACGACTACGGCCACCTCAGCGCCATGGTCATCTGCATCGTCGTGCTCGTCACGGTGATCGACCAGGCCAGCGCTGTCATCAGAAGGAAGATCACATGACCCTCACCGACGACGGCCTCGAGCTGTCCGCTCCCGTGAACCTGCGCGACATGGGCGGGATCCCGATCGCCGGCGGCACCCTGCGCGACGGACTCGTGATCCGCGCCGACGATCTCGCTCTCGCCGACGAGGCCAGCGCGAGCAGGCTCGTCGACGGCGGTCTGGCGGCCGTGATCGACCTTCGCTCGGCCGGTGAGTTCGCGAACACCGGCCGCGGCCCCCTGGGGCGGATGCGGGTGACGTACCACCATCTGCCGTTCATGGACGCGGTCGACTCCTCGGCGCAGGTGCCCGGCTCCGACCTGCTCGACCAGTCCACCTTCGCGGCGATGTACATCCGGATGTACGAGGCAGCAGCAGCGCGGATCGTCACCTCGCTCGCCGTCATCGCCACCGCTCCGGGCGCGACCGCGTTCCACTGTGCCGCCGGCCAGGACCGCACCGGGGTGCTGGCAGCCTCGCTCCTGCTTGCGCTCGGAGCGGAGCACGACGCGATCGTCGACGACTACGCCCGCACCGGAGCGAACTCGTCGGCGATCATGGCGCGGCTCGCTCCGGTGATGGGTCCGATGATGGCCGCCCTCGGCATCGAGCTCGACGAGGCCGCCCGCGCCTCGATGCGCAAGGAGTTCTCGCCCGAGCCCATGAAGGGCCTGCTGCACCACCTCAGCGCCTCTTACCGCGACCCGCTGGAGCCGCTGCGCAGGGCGGGGTTGAACGACGCGATCGTCGCGATGTTGCGGGAGCGGGCGCTCGGATGAGCGTGACCGGTCACGAGGAGCGGTCCCACCGCGGCCCCGGACGCCCCCGGGAGTCGGGACACGACGAGCGGATCATGCAGGCCGCGCTGACCCTGATCGACAACGATCGGCCGGTCACCGTCAACGCGGTCGTCGCCGCGAGCGGGGTCAGCCGGGCGGCGCTCTATCGCCGGTGGCCGAGCATGACCGACCTGATCGCAGCCGCTCTCGATCACGGTCGTTCGTACGCCTCGATCCCGACCGAGGGCGACATCAAGCAGAACATCATCGACACACTGTTCACCCGCCAGCCCGAGACCCGTGGGGCGACCTATCCGGAGCGGCGCCTACGGCGCCGCCTCGCGCTGGGGCTCCAGGACCGTGAGGTGCAGCTCTCGTCGTGGCGTTCGCACGTCGGCCGGCGGCGTACGGCCATGGTGGAGGTCCTACGCGCGGGCATCGAGCGCGGGGTGCTGCGCCCGGACACCGACATCGAGGCCTCGATCGACCTGATCAACGGGGTGTTCTACTACCAGATCGTGGTTCGCGGCTGTGCGTTCGACGACCCGGAGGCGATGGCCCGCTGCCGGGAGGCGTTCGAGACGGTGTGGCGGGGGATGACGGCGTCCTGAGGCCGCCCCTTGAATTCGCCGCGCCTTCGACGTAAGCATGATTACATGCTTACAAACGAGTTGCGCGGGTGGTTCAGCGGACGGTTGCCCGATGGGGTGTACGACGAGATCGTCGATGTGGTGGTCGACCGCGAGGAGATCACCGTCGTCGGGCGGATCAAGGAGCCGAAGACCGCCGAGGGTGCTTCGGACGAAGAGCGGGCAGCTGCCAACGAGGGCAGGGCGAGCGAGTTTCGCGAGCGCACGCGGGAGGACCGGATGTCCGTCGCGCGGCAGGCGGAGCGACGGTTCGACCGCAAGGTCTCCTGGGGCGTGGAGGTCGGAGGTGAGCGGCACATGTTCACCACCGTCTCCGCCCCCGTGATGACCCGACTGCGTCAGCCCGAGCGAAAGGTCCTCGACCTGCTGGTCTCAGGCGGCGTCGCCCGCAGCCGCAGCGACGCGCTCGGCTGGTGCGTCAAGCTCGTCCAGCAGCACTCGAGCGAGTGGCTCGACGAGCTCCAGGAGTCGCTGGTCAACGTCGAGCGGGTGCGCGCGAACGGCCCCGACAAGGGCTGAGGCGTTCTACGTCACCGCGGTGAGCCGTTCGGAGGGTCTTCCACGTCCTGGCTCACGAGCCTTCAGTCGACGGGCTCACCGAAGGAGTAGGTGCCCTGGAGAGCGATCGCCGCCAGGGTGTCCTCATCGGTGACGGAGATGTTCGACCAGGTCGACACCGTGTGCTTCGCCGTCTGTCCCCTCGGGCAGTCGAGGACGGTGCTCGGGGCGGGTGCGGCCACCGTCAAGGAGCCGGTCACGTTGCCGTTCCTTGCGGCCCTGAACTCGCCGGACTTCGAATAGTCACCACTGATCACGGTCTTCTTGGGGTCGTCCGGGTTGTGACCACCGCGGTTGACGCACTGGTAGGTCGCGTTGAGGTGAGCGGTCACAGTGATCGTCTCGACCGCACCGTTCTCGAGGCCAGCCTCCTTGAACGTGACGGTGACCGAGGAGAGATCGGCGTCGGTGACCTTGGTCAGGTGCTTCACGAAGTGCGGGGTGCCGCTCGCGAGAGCCGGCGCAGCGGCCAGGACCGTCGCAGAGGCGGTGGCCGAGATCGCGATGAGGATGCTCTGGATGCGCATGCTGATGTTCTCCCGAGATGAGGTGTCCTGGGCCCAGTTGCCCGGACGCCGTGGAGTCTGGCATGCCGACTCGGTAGGCATCCATAGTCCTTTCAGGTTATTCGGGCCAGAACGGTGCCTAAGGCAGGCAAATGCATCTGAATGGGATCCGTCGACCCAGGCCGAGCAGGCGCGGAAGGCTCGTCAGGCACGGGCGGCGGCCAGGGCGTCGATCGCCAACAGTGCGAGCGCCGCCGCCTGGTCGCCGAGGACGCTGTCGTCGAAGGCGGCGTCAGGGGAGTGGTTGGGGGCGGCGTCGTCGCTCGTCGCGGCTCCCAGCAGGACCATGGTCGTCGGGACCTGCTGGCTGATGAACGAGAAGTCCTCGGCACCCATCGTCGGCCGGGGCACCTCGACGACCCGCGGCCCGAAGGTCCCGCGCAGCGTCTCCATCGCCCGCCGCGTGACCGTGTCGTCGTTGACGACGCTGGGGTAGCCGGTGTCGAGTGCGACCGTCGACTTCAGCCCGTGCGCGGCCGCGATGCCTTCGACGAGCCGAGGGAGCTCGTGCTCGATCCTGGACAGCGTGTTCGGGTCGACCGTGCGTACGGTGCCGGTCATCGTGACCCGTTCCGCGATCACGTTGTCGACGCCGGTGCCCGCAGTCACGTTCGTCACCGAGATGACGACCGGGTCGAAGGCGTCGAAGCGGCGGGCGGTGTAGGTCTGCAGCGCCAGCACGATCTCGGCGGCCACCGGGACCGGGTCGAGGGTCTCGTGGGGGCGCGATCCGTGCCCGCCGCGGCCGAGGAGAGCGATGGTGAGATGCGTCGAGCTCGCGGTCACCGCGCCCGGCCGGGTCAGGAAGATCCCTCGGGGCGCGTTGCCGACATGGATCGCGTACGCCGCCACCGGCCTGCTCCCCGCGGCGTCGAGGACGCCCTCGTCGATCATCAGCCTGGCCCCGCCATGGCCCTCCTCGCCTGGCTGGAACATCAGGATCACGGTGCCGGTCAGATCCGAGCGGTGCATGGAGAGGAGCCGGGCAGCGCCGACCAGACCGGCAACGTGCAGGTCATGACCGCAGGCATGCATCGCGCCGTTCTCGGAGCGGTAGGGGACGTCGGTCGCCTCGGTGATCGGCAACGCGTCCATGTCGGCACGGAGCAGCACCGTCGGTCCGGGCCGCCCGCCGCGCAGAACCGCTGTCACCGATGACAGTGACCGGCCCTCGGTGATCTCCAGGTCCAGGCCGGACAGGGCCTCGATCACCCTGCGCTGCGTCGCCGGCAGGTGAAGCCCGAGCTCGGCGTGGATGCTCCGCCGGAGCTCGACCAGGTCGGGCACAAGCGCTTCGGCCGAGGCGACGATTCGTGCTCCGAAATCAGCATTGCTGGACACCATGTCCAGAAACTATCAGATGGTCTACGCCGTTCATCAGGGCGAGGAGGGCTTGATGTTCTGGTTGTGGCCGAACAGGTTCGCCGGGTCGTAGGTCCGCTTGACCTCCCTGAGTCGCGCGTAGTTGCTGCCGTAGGTGTCGGTGACGCGACCCTGGTCGTCCTCGGACATGAAGTTCACGTACCCGCCGGCCTCGGAGTGCGGCGTGAGGGCGTCGGCGTAGTCGCGCACCCACGCGATGTTGGCGGCGTCGTCCGAGGCGTCGGGCCAGGCGGAGACGATGACCGTCGAGAACGTCGCGTGCCGGTAGGAGAACGCGGTGTCCGTCGGGCCCACGCGTGATGCAGCACCGTTGATGGGGTAGAGGTGCATCGTGGAGCTCGCGTTCGGCGCTTTCGGGCCATGGGCCAGGTGTACGTCGATGGCCTCGTCGGTCAGCTCGGTGACGTAGTTGCCCTTCCAGTAGCTGCGCACGCCGCGGGGGAACAGCTCGTCGAACGCGCTGTTGAGCCATGGGTACGGCATCGGCGAGACCATCTCGCCGACGCGCGGCGCGAGGTCGCGGAACGGCTGCATCGCCGCCTCTCCCTCCTCGGTCGGCCCGCTCCAGTGGACGATGGCCGCACAGAACGTGTCGCCGTGGCGGTCCTCCGGAAGGAATGGCAGGGGAGGGGCGACCTGAAACGCCGGGAAGCCCCCGCACCGCTCGTCGGCCTCGGTGACCCAGGTGCGGAAGAGGCGCAGCAGGTCGCCGGCGTACTCCAGCTCGTAGAAGAAGATGCCGACGACCACCTCGTCCACGGGGTGCAGGTCGAACTCGAAGCTGGTGACGACCCCGAAGTTGCCGCTGCCTCCGCGAAGGGCCCAGAACAGGTCGGGGTTCTCGGACTCGCTGGCGCGACGGAGCTGTCCGTCGGCGGTGACGACATCGGCCGACCGCAGATTGTCGATGGAGAGACCGAAGCCTCGGGTGAGGTAGCCGATGCCGCCACCGAGCGTCAGACCGCCGACGCCCGTCGTCGACACGATCCCGCCGGGCGCGGCGAGGCCGTGCGCATGGGTGGCGTCGTTGAGGTCGGCCAGCGTCGCGCCCCCACCTACACGAGCGGTACGTGCGGCGGCATCGACCTCGACGGCGCGCATGGGAGACAGGTCGATCACCAGTCCGTCGTCGATCGTCCCGAATCCGGGTGCGCTGTGCCCGCCGCCGCGTACGGCCAGGGGCAGGCCGGCGTCGCGTGCAAAATTCACCGCGGCGATGACGTCGTCCGAGCTCGCGGCCGGCACGACAGCGGCCGGGCGACGATCGATCATGCCGTTCCAGACGCCTCGAGCGACGTCGTAGTCTGCGTCGTCGGGTGCGATGACCCGGGTGAGGTGATTGCGAAGTTCGTCGATGGATGTCATGACGCCAGGGTCATCCGCTGCGGCTGCGGCAACCGGTCCGCATCCGCTACATCATCGAGTTCCGGTACGGGTCACCGTCGTCACTGCGAGCTGAATGTTTCTGGCGTGACCGCAACGGGTAGGGGGCAACTCGGGGCGGTCGACCTGCATTAGTTGACATAATGTGCATTATCGGCGGTAAGGCGATATGCGTGGGAGGTGGCGGCGAAGGGCGTTAGAGTGCGCTGCTGTGGCAGATGACTTCGACCCGGTTGCCCACAATCGCGTCGCCTGGGACGGCCTGGTCGACAACGACAACGAATGGTCCCGGCCGGTCGGCCCGGACGTCATCGCGCGGGCGCGCGCCGGCGACTGGTCCGTGGTCCTCATCGGCCACGAACCGACGCCGCGCGACTGGCTTCCTGCCGACATGCGCGGTGTCCGGGTGCTCTGCCTGGCGTCCGGCGGTGGCCAGCAGGGACCGATCCTGGCGGCGGCCGGCGCCTCCGTGACCGTCTTCGACAACTCGCCCAAGCAGCTGGCGCGCGATGACGAGGTGGCTGCCCGTGAGGGTCTGGTGCTGCGTACCGTGCTCGGCGACATGCGCGACCTCACTGCCTTCGACGACGCTGAGTTCGACGTCATCGTGAACCCGGTGTCGAACCTGTTCTGCCCTGATCTGACGCCGGTCTGGAACGAGGCGTTCCGGGTGCTGCGTCCTGGCGGGACGCTCCTGGCCGGATTCATGAACCCGGACGTCTACATCTTCGACGAGCTGGCGCTCGACCGGCAGGAGCTGGTCGTACGCCACCGGCTTCCCTTCAGCTCGCTCGACCTCTCCGAGTCCGATCGCATGCAGGCGTATGGAGACGGGCCGATCGAGTACAGCCACTCGCTGACGGCGCAGATCGGCGGGCAGCTGGCTGCCGGCTTCAACCTGACCCACCTCACCGAGGCGCCGCATCACGTGGACGCCACGGCGCAGCACCTGTCGGCCTACATCGCCACCCGCGCGGTCAAGCGCTAGTCACTCCGGCCGCTCGAACGCCTCCGCTGTCTCCCGCAGCACCTCGCGGGCGGGAGACAGCAGCACGGCGTCGCGGGTGTCGGAAGCGGTGGCCTTGACGTAGATCCCGGTGGTCTTGAGATCTTCGTGACCGAGCAGCCCCTGGACCGCCGGCACCGGTACGCCGGAACGGATCAGCCCCTTCGCAGCGCTGTGTCGAAACGCGTGCGCGGCTTCGCCGGGCTGCTTCGGGACGCCCGCGAGGCGGATCCACGTCTCCACCAGATGGTTGAGCGCACCGGGACGCAGCTGTTTGCCGGACGTCAGCACGAACAGGCTGTCGGCTGGGTCGCGAGCACCGAACCGAGCCTCGAGCTCGGCCAGATAGAGGTCGACGGCGTCCACGGCCTCGGGAGGCAACGGCAGGTTGCGCTGCTTGTCGCCCTTCCCGATGACCCGCACCAGCGTCTCGCCGTCGGGCTCGCGCCGGATGGAGCCGACGGTCAGTCCGCACAGCTCGGCGGCCCGTACGCCGGTGGTGACCAGCACTGCGAAGATCGCCCGGTCACGGGCCGGCCAGCGGCGCCGGTCGGTGCCTTCGCGCGGCGTCGAGGCGACCCGTGCCAGCCGGCGGAGCTCGTCGACGCTCCAGCCCGCGGGCAGACGGCTGGGCCGCTCGGGTGCCTCGATGCGCAGCGTGGGATCGACGAGCAGGTGGCCTTCGAGCTGCAGCCAGTGCGTGAAGAGCCGCAGCGTGCCGACCCGGCGCTGGCAGGTCGCCGCGGCCGAGTTCTCGCGCAGAGACCTGTAGGCGATGCGTACGTTCTGGTCGGTCAGCGCCGAGATCGGGACCAGCGCCAGCACGTCGGCGTCAGGCTCGCCGCCGGCGTCGACGTGCAGCTGCCGGGCCCAGGCGGCGATGTCCTGTCGATAGGCGTTGCGCGACTTGTCGTTGAGCCCGCGCCGAGTGAGCGTCGCCCGGTCGGTCAGGAAGTCCTCCACCACGTCGCCGAACATCACACCATCGTCAGGTACGCTCACATCCCCCGATATTACACTCTTTTCGAACATTTCTGCGATAGGGGGTACTATCGCGGATCTCGGCCGAGATGGCAGACTCCAGCCGTGCCCGACACCGCTGTGACTCACCACACCGAGAACGTCAACGGGATCGACCTGCACTGGGTGGAGTCAGGGCCGGCAGACGGCCGGCTCGTGATCCTGGTGCACGGGTTCCCGGAGTCCTGGTACTCGTGGCGGCACCAGATCGCCGCGCTCGCCGACGCGGGCTACCGGGCGGTCGCGATCGACGTGCGTGGATACGGCGGTTCGTCGAAACCGAGTGTCATCGAGGACTACCGGATGCTGCGCCACGTCGGCGACAACGTCGGCTTGGTGCATGCTCTGGGTGCGGAGACAGCCACCATCGTCGGACACGACTGGGGCGCTCCCATCGCCTGGACATCGGCGCAGCTACGGCCGGACGTCTTCACCGCTGTGGCGGGTCTGTCGGTGCCGTTCAGTCCCTCCGGCCGACGTCGGCCGACGGAGGCGATGGCCCAGGCCGGCGGTGACGACGAAGACTTCTACATCTCCTACTTCCAGGCTCCGGGTGTCGTCGAGGCCGAGATCCTGCCCGACGTACGCCGCTGGCTGCTGGGCATCTACTACTCGATCTCGGGTGACGGCGTGCTCGCCGCCAGTCGAGGTCCGCGCGGGGCGCTCGGGCTGGTGCCACGTGGCGAGCGGCTCTGTGACCAGTTCGTCTACCCCGTCGAGATGCCCGAGTGGCTGACCGAGGCTGATCTGGACTTCTACGCAGGTGAGTTCGCCGACTCCGACTTCTTCGGTGCGCTCGCGCGCTACCGCAACATCGATCGCGACTGGGAGGATCTCGCGGCCTTCAGTGACGTGCCGATCACCGTGCCGTCGCTCTTCGTCGCCGGCGAGTACGACGGTCCCGCGATCACCGGTCGACGTCAGATCGAACGCTTCGACACGACCCTGCCCGGACTCACGCGGTCGGTGGTGCTCCCCCGATGTGGGCACTGGGTCCAGCAGGAGCGCCCCGAGGAGACCAACCAGCTCCTGCTCGAGTTCCTCACCTCGGCTTCCCGGCACAGCTGATGCAGGTGCGGGCGACCGGGCGCGCTTCGAGCCGTCCCTCGGCGATCGGCCGGCCGCAGTCCTCGCAGATCCCGTAGGTGCTCACGCTCAGGCGCTCCATGGCCGCCTCGATCTCGGCGAGATGCTCTCGGGCCTGACGTACGAGTGCTTGGACCTGGGACCGCTCGAAGGCGATCGTCGCTCCCTCCGGATCGTGCTCGTCGTCGGCGTTGGTGTCGCGCGAGGCCGCGACGACCGCGTCGAAGTCGGCGCTCAGGTCTGCCAGGCGCGCGAGCGTCTGCCGGCGCTCCGCCTCGAGCCGTACGCGAGCCTGTTCCATGAGGAAGCTCAGGCGAGCGAGCCGACGAGCAGAGCGACCACGGCGAGCAGCGGGACGACTCCCTGCTTGAGAGCCGCGCTGCGCTTGTCGGGCGAGGAGACGAACAGCACCGCCGCGGCAGCTGCCATCGATCCGGCGCCGGCGAAGACCAGCGCCGCACCGGCAGCCGTGGAGCCGCCGGCGACGAGGGCGATGCCGACCGCCGTGACGATCGCCAGGAACAGGTTGTAGAAGCCCTGGTTGTAGGCCAGCTCCTTGGTCGCCTCAGCCTCCTCCGCACTTGTGCCGAACACCACACGCGTCTTCGCGCTCGTCCAGGTCAGCGACTCCATCACGAAGATGTAGACGTGCACCAACGCAGCCAGTCCGGCGAGCACCAACGCCACAACGACCATCATGGGCAGAGACTAACCGGCTCGGAAGCGCTTGACCGACTCCCTCCCCGAGACGGCTCCGCAGTGGCCCGGTAGGTCAGAAGCGCACCGGGAACAGCTCGGTCCGGGCGACGGCGGCGTCGCGATCGGCTGCCAGCGACGTACGCCGTTCATCGTTCAGATAGCCGTCGAGCGAGGACTGGCGCGGGAACCGGAAGAGCTGGACCTCGTCCGGCTGGCCGGGTGTGTCGGCGAGCGCCCGTTGGACCACCTCTCCCCCGTGCTCCTGGATCAGCTGGAGGACGCGCTCCTCATAGGCATGCAGGGCTTCGGCCTTTCCTTCGTGCGCCCACAGCAGGCAGCACAGCAGGATCGGGCCTTCAGGTGAACGTGCCGTCATCGTTGCTCAGCACTCCTCTCGGTCGAAGAACGGGGTCCGCCCGCTTGCACCAGTCGATTGAGCACCGCCCGCAGAGGCGGCCATCGGTCACGGCCGCGGCGGGTCACGGCGAAGGCGCGCAGGCGCACCGTGGGGTCGGTCAACGGCCGCACGGCGACGCCGCGGCGGGAGGTGCGTCCGCGCGGCAACAGCGCGAGTCCGTGCCCGGCGAGGATGAGGTCGTCCACGAGCTCGAGCGCGTCGACCCGGTGAATGATCCGAGGGGTCAATCCCGCCATCGATGCGAGCGTACGCAGCACCTCCTCGTCGGCGGTGTGGCGCGAGTTCACGATCCAGTCCCGGCCGTCGAAGGTGGCACTCCCCCGGCTCGACGCCTGGACGCGCCCGTGGAGATCCGTCCGCCTCAGACTTCACAGGTTCCGTAGGTGCGCTCCTCGGCCAGGATCATCCCTCTCCTCGGTTCATCGGGTGGTCCGGTCCGGGGCCGTCGGGATGGGCGAGGTCGTAGGCGGCCGAGACCTTCTTCGGTACGCAGAGGCGCCAGGCGTCCACGACGAACTCGCACGCCTCGATCGGGTCGAGCTCACTCAGGGAAGACTCGACCCAGTTGAACCGCATCTCCGACTCCCGGGGCAGGTGGAACTTCTCGGGCGCGCCGGCGACCAGTGCGGCACGCTCCTCCTTCGGGAAGCCGAAACCCATCTCGGTCCCGTCCAGGGAGAACGCGACGTAGACGATCGAGCCGACCCGGAACTTCAGTCGGCCGCGTACGAAGACCTCGTAAGACCTCTCGAGGCCGGAGCCGAGCCACCGGACATCTTCCACGGTTGCCATGCTCTGGAGCGTACCCACGTCTCCGTGGCGGTGGCGTCCGTTACGGATCAGTTAAATCCCTCCGGCCACGGATAAATCTGCGCACGTTACATTCCCGTGCAACAAAATTTGGTGTTGAGTCAGCGTTCGAAATCCGGGCCCCAGACCCCGTGGGCCCGGACTGAGTGAGAGGACCCTCATCACATGACGTTGAACCGTTCAGCTCGCATCGCAGCCGCGGCGATCAGCCTGGCGCTCGGTGCCGCCTCGGTGGCCATGACCGCGGTCCCGGCAGCGGCGTGGGCACCGCAGGATTCGAAGGCCGCCTGCCTCGAACCGGTTGGCCACGACGAGGCCGATGCTGCCCGCGGTGGCTCCGGAGGGGACCATCGCGACATCACCGCCGCGGAGCAGAAGCGGATCGAGGCCCGCACGGCGGCGATCCTGGCCAAGAAGGGCAACAGCAGCGGGCGCACCGCGGCCACCGTTCCCGTCTACGTCCACAAGATGCTCGGCACGGACGGCTCCGGCGACGTGACCCAAGCGCAGATCGACGCCCAGATCGCCGAGCTCAACCAGGACTTCGCCGGCCAGGAGCTGGCCGGCACGGCTGCGGACACCGGTTTCACGTTCACGCTCGCCGGCGTCGACACCTACTACAACAACCAGTGGCACAAGGACCGCCAGTCGACGACCTACCGCAGCCAGACCCGCCTGGGCGGCAAGAACGCGCTCAACATCTGGCTCGTCGACTTCGGTTACCTCGGCATCGCGACGTTCCCGTGGGACTACGCGCGCAACCCGAGCATCGACGGTATCCGCGTGCAGTACTCCTCGCTTCCTGGCGGCTCGGCCACCAACTACGACCAGGGCAAGACGGCGACCCACGAGGCCGGTCACTGGTTCGGGCTGTACCACACCTTCCAGGGTGGCTGCACCGCGACGAACGACGAGGTCGCGGACACCCCGGCTCAGGCCAGCTCGACCTCGGGCTGCCCTGCCGGCCGTGACTCCTGCAGCCTGCCGGGCCTCGACCCGATCCACAACTACATGGACTACAGCTACGACAGCTGCTACAACCAGTTCACCCCGGGTCAGAGCGCCCGGATGGACCAGATGTGGGCGGCCTATCGGGCCTGATCGCCGGACCTGATCATCACCGCTGCTCGCCTGGCGCGTCCACGACTCGCCGGGCGAGCAGCTGCCATGTCCGGAGCGTCATCATGTCCCCATGGTGACGAAGACGGATCTGAAGAAGACGCTCGATGGCTACCAGGCGCGGCGGGGCGAGTTCCGGGTCCTCGAGGTGCCGCCACTCCCCTACCTGATGGTCGACGGGCACGGTGATCCCAACGCCGCCCAGGAGTACGCGGACGCGCTCGCGGCGCTCTACCCGGTGGCGTACAAGCTGAAGTTCGCCAGCAAGAACGACGGTCGCGACTATGTGGTGCCGCCGCTGGAGGCGCTGTGGTGGGCTGAGGACATGGACGCGTTCACCCGGGCGCGGGACAAGTCGCAGTGGGACTGGACGGCCATGATCATGACCCCGGACTGGATCACCGGGTCGATGGTCGACGAGGCGATCAAGGCCGTCGCCGCCAAGGATCGCCCGGCCGGCCTGGACAAGGTCCGGTGGGAGACGCTCAGCGAGGGCACCTGCGTGCAGACCCTCCACATCGGGCCGTACGACGCCGAGGGGCCGGTCCTCGAGGAGATGCACGAGCGGTTCATCCCCGAGCACGGACTTCGGATGGCCGGGAAGCACCACGAGGTCTACTTGGGCGACCCGAGGCGGGTCGAGCCCGCCAAGCTGCGGACGATCCTCCGCCAGCCGGTTTCAGTGAACGAATGTTGACTGAAACTGTTGTCGGGGTGACTGGGCTCACATTACTCTTCAGTAACTCGGGACGAAGCGGTCCCGCCCACCGTGAGGAGAGTCCCACATGTCTCAGCACGCACCAAAGATGTTCGTGGCCACCGCACTGGCCGTCGCGGCGGTCGCTCTGACCGCACCTGCCGCAGCCGCCGACACCCGCACCACCGTCGTCTCCCGCGGAGTCGAGATCCCAGCGTTCTACAACCCGCCCGCGACGCTCCCAGAGGCCGACGGCGAGCTCGTCCGCACCGAGCCCCTCCGTCTCGGCGTCGGCCTCTCGATCCCCGGCATCGGGTCGCTGCCCGGGAACGCGACCCGGGTCATGTACAAGACGACCGACAACAACGGCGCTCCCGCCGCGGTGACCGGCGCCTACATCGAGCCGTTCGCCGCCTGGAGCGGTGCCGGCGACCGGCCGCTCGTGGTCGTCGCGCCCGGCACCATGGGCCAGGGCGACCAGTGCTCGGCCTCGCTCGGCCTGGAGCGTCCGATCTTCTTCAACGGCAGGACCGTCTCGGTGGGCTACGAGGACATCGGGATCTACCGCCTGCTGGCGCGCGGTGTCGCGGTCATGGTGACCGACTACGTCGGCCTGGGGGCCACCGACCGGCTCCACACCTACGTCGACCGCATCGACGGCGGCCACGCCGTCCTCGACGCGGCGCGCGCGGCCCTCCGCGTCCCGGACGCCTCGGTGACCAGTGACTCGCGGGTGGCGCTCTACGGCTACAGCCAAGGTGGCGGGGCGAGCGGTTCGGCCGCCGAGCTCGCCGCGGCGTACGCGCCCGAGGTCAACCTGGTCGGCGCCTACGTGGGCGCTCCCCCGGCGGATCTGCGGGAGACCGCCCTGGGCATCGACGGGTCGGCGTTGGTGGCCGCGCTCGGCTGGACCATCAACGGCCTGGCTCAGTCCAACCCGGAGCTGCGGCCGATCCTGGACGAGAACCTCAACGCGAAGGGGAAGGCCGCGCTCGCGGATCTGTCGACCGCGTGCGTCGGCGACGGCATCGTCCGCTACACGTTCCAGCGCAGCACCGGCTGGACCACGACCGGTGAGAGTCTCGACGACATCATCGAGCGCGAGCCCGCGGTGCAGGCGATCATGGCCGAGCAGAAGCTCGGGAACCTGGCTCCGCGGATTCCGGTACGTCTGGCCACAGGCACCCAGGACGACATCGTCCCGCACGAGCAGTCCCGTCAGCTCGCCGTCGACTGGTGCGCGCAGGGAGCGAAGGTGACCTACCAGGCGGTCGTGCTGCCCAACCTGGGCGACGGGCTGATCACCAACCACGTCACCCCGCTCCTGGTGGACCAGACCGCGGCGGTCAACTGGATCACCGACCGGGTCGGCGGCGCTGCGGCCGGATCCAACTGCGCGACGCTGCCGAGTCAGCCCTGAGCGGCGCGTAGCCTCACGGACAGGCAGGTGACGCAGCCTTCGAGCTTCTCGAACTCGGAGATGTCCACCGCCACGACCGAGTAGCCGCGCTCCTCGAACATCGCTCTGCTCAGCGGTGCCGAGGCAGCCATCAGCAGCGTGTTGTCGTCGAGGACGACCACATGGGAGCCCGACTCCTCCGGGACCGGCAGGAATCGGGCTCCCCACGCACCCGGGTCGTCGACGAGCGGCTCGTGGCCGATCACGGTGCCGTCGGGCAGCGCCGTCACGGCGGACTTGAGATGGAGCACCTTCGAGACCGGGACGGCCACGACCTCGGCGCCCAGCGGCCCGAGCAGCGCCCGGAGCCGGGCGATGCCCTCGGCGTTGGTGCGCCCGCCCTCCCCCACCCACACGGTGTCGCCGTGCTTGAGCACGTCGCCGCCGTCGAGCGTGCCGGGCTCCTGGATGTGGGCGATCCGGTATCCCCGCGCCCGGACGGCATCCTCGGCGGCGAGGATCTCCGGGCGCCGTTCCAGCGCCCCCGGCCGGCTGATCACGGCCACGTCGCCGAAGACGACCATGGTGTCCTCCACGAAGACCGAGTCCGGGCAGTCGTCGGCGGGATCGACCTCGTGGATGGTCCAGCCCGCGGAGCGCATCGCGGTGACGTACGCCTCCCACTGCTCGACGGCGAGGTCGACGTCGACCGGGCTCCGCTCGATGTGGGTGACGAGGCCGTCGGCGAGGCGGGGCGAGGGGCGGCGTACGAGAGCGTGCATGGCTGAAGTATCCCTACCCGATCCAGAACCGGAGCTCGTCGCCGAGCTGTTCGTCGAGCACTCCGCCGTTCTTCTCGATCACGCGGCGGGACGGCTCGTTGGCCGGATCACAGGTGAGCAGCGCACGGGAGATGCCGTGCTCGCGGGCCTTCTCGAGACCGAGCCCGAGCATGCGGGTCGCGTGGCCCTGACGCCGCCAGGGAGCGACGACGTGGTAGCCGATGTGGCCGCCGTCGACAGCCAGCTCGGGCGTCAGGCTGTGGCGGACGACCAAGGTGCCGAGATAGTGCTCGCCGGAGACGTACCAGTAGACCGTCGACATCACGTCCCAGCGCTCCTTGTCGTGGTCCCGGGCGGCGACGAACGCATCGAAGTCGTCGCTGGCCGGGCCGAGCCAGTCGGTGTCGGTGCCGCGCAGGAGGCAGTCGGCCTGTTCGCCGGTGAGGTAGGAGGTGCGTACGGCCGTCGTCGGACGGACCAGGCGAGGTGGTTCGGGCAGCGTGATCATCGCCGGTCAGGCAACCACATGGCGTGCCGCGAACGCACCAGGTTTTGATCGGGACGCGGGCTAGATTGAGGCCATGAGCGAGCATGAGGGACGCGAGATGTTCGAGCCGGAGTCGTGGGACGAGCGCTACGCCGGCGAGGAGAAGGTCTGGAGCGGCAATCCCAACCCTCAGCTCGTCGCGGAGATCTCCACGCTGCCGCCGGGCACGGCGCTCGATGTCGGCTGCGGCGAGGGCGGGGACGTCATCTGGCTGGCACAGCGGGGCTGGACGGTCACCGGCGCCGACTTCTCGGCGAACGGGCTCGCCCGGGCGAAGCGGCATGCCGAGGAGGCCGGGGTGGCGGAGCGTACGTCCTGGTGGCAGGTCGACGCCCGCGACTTCGACGCCGACGGACGCCGGTTCGACCTGGTCACCTGCCATTTCCTGCACACGCCCGACGGGAGCATGGTCGACGTTGCCGGGCGCCTGGCCACCGCGGTCGCGCCCGGCGGCCACCTCCTCGTCGTCGGCCACGCACCCTCGGAGGTCTTCGCGCGCCACAGCCATCACGACGCGATGTTCCTCGCCGCGGACCTGCTACCGGGCCTGCCCGACGGTTTCGAGCCGGTCGTCGTCGAGCAGCGCCCTCGCCTGACCATCCGCGACGGCGTCCCGGTCGAGATCGACGACTCGACGCTGCTCGCGCGACGCACGTCCTGAGTCAGTCGCGGACCATCCGCCGGTGAAGGCCGACGGGCTCGTCCTTGGCCTCCCCGTCGAACCGGAACCCCTGGCGTTCGTAGAACGCGGTCGCGCGCTGGTTGCCGTCGAGAACCCACAGGTGCGCCGGCGAGGACCCGATCGCCTTCTCGAGCAGCCGATGGCCGAGGCCGGTGCCGTATCTCTCCGCACGGACGTAGAGGGCGGAGAGCTCGAGCGGTGGCAGGCCGGGAACGGCCTCACGTGCCGGGCCGGCGCTCGCGAAGCCGAGCAGCCGCCCCGGCACCTCGTCCTCGGCGACCAGGGTTGCGATCGGCCCGGCCTCGAGGTTCGTCCGCCATCGCCCGATCCGCTCTGCCCGCTCGGAGCGGCGCTCCACGAAGATCGAGTCCGGCATCAGGCCGGCGTACGCCTCCTCCCATACGTCGAGGTGGAGGTCGGTCAACGCTTCGGCGTCATCGGCGACGGCGGCTCGGATCAGCATGCCGCGAGGATAAAGAGAACCTCAGTCGAGGCACCACTCGTTTCCCTCGGGGTCCTGCATGACGATGAAGCCGTGGCTCATCGGCGGGTCGGGCTCGAAGCGGCGTACGCGGGTCGCGCCGAGCGCGACCACCCGCTCGCACTCCGCCTCCAGCGCGGCCATCCGCTCCTCGCCCTCCAGGCCGGGGGCTGCCCGGACGTCGAGGTGGACTCGGTTCTTGGCGGTCTTCGACTCCGGGACCCGCTGGAAGAAGACGCGCGGCCCGGCGCCCTGGGGGTCTTCGATGGCCGAGGCGTTGTTGCGCTGGTCCTCCGGCACACCGACGCGCTCGAGGAACTCGTCCCAGGCGTCCAGCGGATCGCTGCCCTCGGGGACCTCGATCCCCGGAGGGCCGGGGTGGACGTAGCCGAGGACGTCGCGCCAGAACGTGGAGAGCGCGCGCGGGTCGTGCGCATCGAAGGTGACCTGGAAGGTCCGAGTCTCAGTTGCCATGGGTCAACCATGGCATCGAATCCGGACAGTCTGCGTCCGCTACCGCCGGTGAGCCGGAGCGCGCAGCCCGAGACCGCGGCGCTCCTCCATCCGCACCGCGACCATCGGGACCACGATCGCGGCCGCGACCACGTGGGTCAGGCACAGGAAACCCACGAAGGTCAGATCGAACTCGAAGATCGGCAGGACGTCGGGGACCAGGGAGAGCCCGGTGAGCACGATCATGGAGATCTGGAAGGTCGAGCGGGGCAGCTTGGCCACCCGGATCATCACCTCGGCGATGATGATCCCGATCAGCGAGCAGTAGATGGTGAGCATCGGGAACGCCGAGAGCGGTACGTCGCCGAGGCTGCTCCCGAAGTCGATCCCGGCGGCCTTGGCGACCACAGCCATCAGCGTGGTGGTGATGGCGGCGATGGCGGTGGCCACCAGCCCGCGCGGCCACACCGGTGCCGGCCGTTCCCGCACGGGCGTGATCTCGACCGCGGTGGTCCGCCTGTGCTCGGGAAGGTAGAGGGTCATGCTCGGATGCTCCTTGATTGATACTGCAATCAATTCACACTAAGCGCGACCCACTACCTCCACCGCATCCAGATGGCCGCAAGCGGGCGTGATTCGCACCACCCGTCAGGTCGGCGTCACGCCCCGACGTACGCCGCGAGGTGCTCGCCCGTCAACGTCGACTTCTTCGCGACGAGCTCAGCGGGCGTACCTTCGAAGACGACCAGACCACCGTCGTGGCCGGCACCGGGGCCGAGGTCGATGATCCAGTCGGCGTGAGCCATGACGGCCTGGTGGTGCTCGATCACGATGACCGACTTGCCGGCGTCGACCAGCTTGTCGAGCAGCGCGAGCAGGTTGTCGACGTCGGCCAGGTGGAGGCCGGTGGTCGGCTCGTCCAGGACGTACGTCCCACCCTTCTCCCCCAGGTGCATGGCGAGCTTGAGCCGCTGCCGCTCGCCGCCGGAGAGGGTGTTGAGCGGCTGGCCGAGCTTGAGGTAGCCGAGGCCGACGTCGGCCATCCTTTCGAGGATCTTGGCGGCGGCGGGCACCTTCGACTCGCCCTCGGAGAAGAAGTCGTGTGCCTTGGCGACCGACAGGTCGAGCACCTCGGCGATGTTGAGACCACCGAGACGGTATTCGAGCACCAGCGCCTGGAACCGCTTGCCGCCGCAGTCCTCGCAGGGCGAGGCGACGGTCTCCATGAACCCGAGCTCGGTGTAGATCATCCCGTTGCCCTTGCAGGTCGGGCAGGCGCCCTCGGAGTTGGCCGAGAAGAGCGCCGGCTTGACCCCGTTGGCCTTCGCGAACGCCTTGCGGATCGGCTCCAGAAGACCGGTGTAGGTGGCCGGGTTGCTCCGCCGAGACCCCTTGATCGCGCTCTGGTCGACGAACTCGACGTCCTCCGACGCCGGTATCGAGCCGTGGATCAGGGACGACTTCCCGGAACCCGCGACACCGGTGACGACGGTCAGCACCCCGAGCGGGATGTCGACGTCGACGTTGCGGAGGTTGTGCGAGGTCGCCCCGCGGATCTCCAGCTGCCCCTTCGGGGTGCGGACGGTCTCCTTCAGCGACGCCCGGTGACCGAGGTGGCGCCCGGTGAGCGTGTCGGCCTTCGCGAGGCCCTCGTAGGTGCCCTCGAAGCAGATCGTGCCGCCGTCGCTGCCCGCGCCCGGGCCGAGGTCGACGACGTGGTCGGCGATCGCGATCGTCTCGGGCTTGTGCTCGACGACCAGGACGGTGTTGCCCTTGTCGCGCAGGTCGAGGAGCAGCTTGTTCATCCGCTGGATGTCGTGCGGGTGCAGTCCGACGGTCGGCTCGTCGAAGACGTAGGTCACGTCGGTCAGCGCGGAGCCGAGGTGACGGACCATCTTCGTACGCTGCGCCTCACCGCCGCTCAGGGTGCCGGAGGGCCTGTCGAGGGAGAGATAGCCCAGACCGATCTCGACGAACGAGTCGAACAGGTGCAGCAGCCCGGCCACCAGCGGCGCGACGCCCGGATCGTCGATGGTCCGCAGCCACTCCGCGGCGTCGGTGACCTGCATCGCACAGACGTCGGCGATCGACTTGCCGCGGATCTTCGAGGACAGCGCCGACTCGTTGAGCCGGGTGCCGCCGCAGGCCGGGCAGGGCTTGAAGACCGCCGCCGCCTCGACGAACTTCTTGATGTGCGGCTGCAGCGCCTCGACGTCCTTGCTGAACATCGACTTGCGGATCTTCGGGATCAGGCCCTCGTAGGTCGCGTTGATGCCCTCGAGCTTGATCTTGCGCGGCTCGGCGTAGAGCAGGTCGTGGCGCTGCTCCTCGGTGAGGTCCTTGATCGGCACGTCCTCGGGCACGACCACCTTGAACGCGGCCACCATCCACCCGTCGGCGGTGTAGCCCGGCACCAGGATCGCTCCGTCGACCAGCGACTTCGACTCGTCGATGATGACCGAGAGGTCGAGGTCGGAGATCGTGCCGCGGCCTTCGCACTCGGCGCACATGCCCCCGAGGTAGACCGCGTCCTTGACGATGGTCTTCTCGCCCTTGGGGCCGGTCATCACCCCGCTCGCGCGGGTGGTGGGGATGTTGAAGGAGAACGCGGTCGGGCCGCCGATGTAGGGATCGCCGAGCCGGCTGAAGAGCGAGCGCAGCATCGCGTGGGCGTCGGTGACCGTGCCCAGTGTGGAGCGCGGGTTGGCGCCGAGCCGTTCCTGATCGACCAGGATCGCGGTGGTGAGCCCCTCCATCGCGTCGACCTCGGGCCGCGGCAGGCTGGGCATGAAGCCCTGGATGAAGGTGGAGTAGGTCTCGTCGATCAGCCGCCGCGACTCCGCCGCGATCGTGCCGAAGACGAGGGACGACTTCCCCGATCCCGACACCCCGGTGAACACCGACAGTCGGCGCTTGGGGATCTCGACCGAGACGTTCTTGAGGTTGTTCTGCCGGGCGCCCTGGACGCGGATCAGATCGTGCGTGTCGGCATCGTGTGCGGCCGTGCTGGGGTGGCTCATGGCGGTCAGGCTAGCCGGAGGATTGAACCCGGGCGTGCACATTTCCCGGGCTCACTTGATCTGCTGGAGACGGACCATGTTGCCCGCCGGGTCGCGGAAGGAGCAGTCCCGCATCCCCCAGTCCTGGTCGGTCGGCTCCGACATGATCTCGCCACCGGCGGCGTCGATCCCGGCCTGGATCCTGTCGAAGGCGGCGTCGACGTCCGGGGAGGACAGCATGAGGCTGGCGAAGGTGCCCTTGGCCATCATCTCCAGGATGACCCGGCCCTCGTCCTCGGTGATGTTCGGGTCGGCGAGCGGCGGGTAGAGCACGACGCTCACGCTCGGCTGCGCGGGCGGCCCGATCGTGAGCCAGCGCATCGCTTCGTACCCGACGTCCTTCCTGACCTCGAAGCCCAGCAGGTCGCGGTAGAACCTGAGCGAGGCTTCGGGATCGGTGTGCGGGAGGTAGCTGTGGCAGATGTTGATGTCCATGGACCTCAACCTATGTAGAGGTCCGGCACCTTCGCTTCTCGATTTCTGACCGGTCTGGTGACCTGTTTCGAGACGCATGGAGGGATGCCGGCCCCGCCACTCGTCGCCTTGTCGCGGTAGACGCTCGGTGACATCCCGACGAGCTCGCTGAAGCGGGTCGAGAACGTTCCCAACGATCCGAAGCCGACCGCGAAGCAGATGTCGGTGACACTGAGGTCGCCACGCCGCAGCAGGGTCATCGCGCGCTCCACGCGCCGGGTCATCAGGTAGGAGTAGGGAGGCTCGCCGTAGGCCTTGCGGAACTCTCGGCTCAGGTGCCCGGCCGACATGTGCACGCCGCGGGCCAGCGCCTCCACGTCCAGGGGCTGTGCGTACTCCCGGTCGATCCGGTCCTTGACCTTCCGCAGCAGCTTCAGGTCACGAAGCCGCTGCTCCTGGTCGGGCTTGCTGGTCACCCTCCGATCCTCCCATTTTGATGAATCTGCCGCGTGTCGAAGTAAAGATGTCGAAATCGCGCGCGCACACTCGTGGAGTAGGTGAAGGCACAACACGCGGATAGGAGAAAGTCATGTGGGACACGGTTCAGAACCCCGAGAGCACCAACGTACGCAGCTTCCCGATGTCGCACTTCCTGCCGTGCCCGCGGTGCGGACACGAGGTGCACACCTACCTCGCCTGCAGTGACACCTGCCCCTGCGCGCCGGTCGTGATGCCGGGCAGCATCCCGCTGGCCGCCTAGATCTTCAGCCCCGACTCGATCGCGAAGACGACAAGTTGGGCGCGGTCGCGGGCGTGCAGCTTCACCATCGCGCGCGAGACATGCGTGCGGACGGTGTCCGGGCTGACCACGAGCTCGGCGGCGATCTCGGCGTTGGAGCGGCCCGTGGCGACCCAGGCGACCATCTCTCGCTCACGCTCGGTGAGGTCGCCCAGACGCGGATGCGGTTTGGCGGCCCGCCGGGACGACCCGAACTCCTCGATCACCCGCTTGGTCACGGTCGGGGCGAGCAGCGAGCCACCGTCGGCCACGACTCGGATGGCATCCAGCAGTGCAACAGGCTCGGCGTCCTTGAGCAGGAATCCGCTCGCTCCCAGTCGAAGCGCCTCGAAGACGTACTCGTCGAGCTCGAAGGTCGTCAGCATCACCACACGTACGTCCTTCAACGAGGCGTCGCGGGTGACCTGCTCGAGCATCCCGAGGCCGTCGAGAACCGGCATCCTGATGTCGCTGAGCACGACGTCGGGATGGGTGCGGCGCAGCATCGGCAGCGCCGCGCTGCCGTCGGAGGCCTCGCCGACGACCTCGAGATCGGGCTCGGCGCCGATCATCGTCGCCAGGCCCATCCGGACCAGGGGCTGGTCATCGACCAGAGCAACCCTGATCACCTGATCAGCACTGCTCATGCCAGCCCCTCCGCGCCACCCGCCGAGGACCCAGAAAGCGGGATGGAAGCCCGCAGCCGGAAGCCCCGTACCTCCGGCCCCGCCTCTAGGGTGCCTCCAAGAGCCTCCACGCGCGACCTCATTCCCACAATTCCCATCCCAGAGCGGCTTTCTTTGCTCACCATGTCCGATCCCCGCCCGTCGTCGCGGACGGTCACGACCATCTCGGCCTCCGAGGTCGCGAGGACCGAGACGTCCGCCCGGGACGCTCCGGCGTGCCGCAGCACGTTGGTGAGCCCCTCCTGCACCACGGCGTACGCAGCCCGCTCGGCATCGGCGGGCGCCGCGCTCACCTCGAGACGGAGAGAGACGTCCAGACCCCCGGTGCGCACCCGCTCGACCAGAGCGGGCAGGTCGGCGAGCCCGTGCTCCGGAGCTCGTGGCGCGGGCGCGGTTCCGGGCGCGGTTCCGGGCTCCGTGTCGGTCAGCCGGGCCAGCTGCCGGCGGAGAAGGTCGAGCGACTCCTTGCTCTCGGCGCGGATGGCCTCCAGGTTGCGTCGGGCCGCCTCGGGGTCGCGGTCGAGAACGTGCAGCGCGGCGCCCGCCTGCATCGCGATGACGGCCAGTCCGTGGCCGACGCCGTCGTGCAGGTCGGCGGCCATCCGCACCCGCTCGTCGCTGACCGCCCGGCGCTGACGCTGGGCCCGGGCCTCGTTGCGGGCGCGCAGCGCGGCCGCAACCGCGCCGCAGGCGGCGATCAGCGCGACCTGTCCGAAAGCCTGCCACTGGGACAGGTCACCCTCCGGACCACCACCTGGACCCCACGGCCCTCGGCCGCCGTCGAACCGCGGGCTCTCGGTCGGGTTCAGCATGATGCCGGTGGCCACGAGGGCGGCTCCGACGACCGCCCAGGCCACCCACTTGCGTGGCGGCAGCGACAGCGCCGCCGCGAAGGTGACCACGGGCAGCGCCATGAAGATCGGCCCATCGGCGTAGCCGATGGTGAAGTACGTCCCCGCGCATACGCCGCTCGCCGCGACCGTCCACCCGGGCGGCTGCCGCAGCAGCACCGGAAGAACCGCGAGCAGGGCGAGGAGCGCCGGGAGCACGGCCGGCCCCCGGGTGTCGACCTGGGCGTTGCTGCCCAGCGAGCCGACGAACTCCACCACGACGATCAGCCACGGGAGCCAATGGCGACGGATCCGGGACATGGGGACACCGTAGTTCGAGCGGGGGCCCGGGACGTACGACACAGGCGGCCCGCCGCCTACGCAGATCTGCGTAACCCGGAGCCTCCGCCGCGCCGATGCCCGCGTCGACCCGGTCACGAGAGCGTGAGAGGCATGAACGAACTCGTGGTTGAGACCGACGGGCTGACCAAGCGGTATGGCGACAGGCTCGCCGTCGACCGGGTCAGCATGACCGTCATGCGTGGCGAGGTGTACGGCTTCCTCGGCCCCAACGGGGCCGGCAAGACCACCACCTTGCGGATGATGCTCGGCCTGATCCGGCCCACCGCCGGATCGGCCAGCGTCCTGGGCCGGCCCGCCGGACGACCCGATGTCACCGCCCGGATCGGCGCCCTGATCGAGGGCCCCGGCTTCTACCCCTATCTGAGTGGTCGCGACAACCTGCGCACCATGGCGCGCTACCAGGGGCTGCCGAACACCGAGGTCGACCGGGTGCTGGAGACGGTCGACCTCGCCGACCGGGCGAAGGACGCCTTCAAGGGCTACTCGCTCGGGATGAAGCAGCGCCTCGGCGTCGCCGCCGCGATGCTCGGCTCCCCCGATCTGCTCGTGCTCGACGAGCCCACCAACGGGCTCGACCCGGCCGGCATGGCGGACATGCGGGCCCTGGTCGTCGCGCTCGCCGAGGCCGGCCAGACCGTGATCCTCTCCAGCCACATCCTCGCCGAGGTGCAGGAGATCTGCGACCGCGTCGGCGTCATCGACAACGGGCGGCTGCTGCGTGAGTCGACCGTCGCCGACCTGCGTGGCGGCGCAACCCTCCGCGTCCGGGCGACTCCCGAGGACGCAGCCTTGGCAGCTCTCATGCGGATCGCGGGCGACGCGGGCGTACGCCGCGTCGGCAACCAGACGCTCGAGGTCGACCTGCCGGCCACGGCGGCCCCTGACGTCGTACGTCATCTCGTCGCCCTTGCCGTCGATGTCCACGAGGTCACCGCCGCGGAGCGTTCCCTGGAGGACGTCTTCTTCGAGATGACCGGCAACCGAACCATCTCCGGACAGGAGCTCGTGTCATGAACGCCATCGTGAACAGCACCCGAGCCGAGATGCTC